>NZ_JAESIH010000034.1 GCF_016756745.1 Aminivibrio sp. | reverse complement strand
GGATATGACTACATGCAGGAAGGCATCGAGTATGCCGTGGCCGTGGAGGCCCCCATCGTGGTGGTGGACGTGATGCGCTGCCGGGGCGAAAATTTCGCCACCCAGTCGGACATTATGCAGGTCCGGTGGGCTGCGGCGGGGGACCACGAGATGATCGTCCTCGCACCCTCCACGGTGCAGGAGACCTTTGACTTCACCGTCCGGGCATTCAATCTCGCCGAAGAATACCGTACGCCCGTGGTCGTAATTTCCGAGATGTCCCTCGCCCTCATGAGGGAGCGGCTCGAGATCCCCGAGGCTTCCGCTGTTCCAGTGGTGAACCGGAAGCGGACCGCCAAGTCCCCTGCGGACTACCTTCCCTTCCATGCCGATACGGAGTACGGCGTTCCCGAATTTGCCGAGCTCGGCACGGGCTACCGGGTGATCCACTCCATCAACCCTCACGACGAGCGGGGAGACATCGAGTGGGAGCCCCACGCCTTCGAACGTCTTTACAGGAGGATCACGGGCAAGGTCCGGGAGAACCGCACAAAGATTTCCACGATCCAGCGGTTCGGCCTCGACGATGCGAATATCGCCCTTGTGGCTTTCGGCAGCGAGGTGCGCCCCGCCATAGACGCCATGGAAATGGCCCGGGAAAAAGGAATAAAGGCGGGTGTGATGAAGCTCGACGCACCGTGGCCCTTCCCCGAGGAGGCGATCCGGGACCTGGCTTCCACCGTGGGGGCCGTGGTCACCGTGGAGATGAACATGGGCAAGTATGCCGGAGAGATCGAGCGGGCGGTGTGCGGCAAGTGCCGTACCGCCAGGGCGACGAAGAACCTCGGGACGCCCCACACTCCGGACGAGATTCTTTCCGTCATTGAGGAGGTGCGGGCATGAGCGCTCCCGAACTGCACACACACGGCAATCCCCTGCTGAAATACATGAGGCAGGACAAGCTGCCCCATTTCTTCTGCCCCGGCTGCGGCTGCGGCCAGGTCGTGAGCGCCTTCCTCCGGGCCGTGGAATCTCTCGGCCTCGATCTTGGCGCCATGGTGGGCATCGGGGGCGTGGGCTGCACCGCCCGGATCCCCGTTTACATCAACATGGACTGCCTCCACGGCGTTCACGGCAGGACCCTTGCCTGGGCAACGGGAATCAAACTCCACAAGCCGGACACCAAGGTGGTGGTCTTTGCCGGAGACGGCGACGCCCTGTCCATCGGGGGGAACCACTTCATTCACGCTGCCCGGAGGAATCTTGACGTGACCTTCGTGGTGGTGAACAACTTCAACTTCGCCATGACGGGCGGCCAGGTGGCGCCCATGACCCCGGACGGCTCGGTCACCATGACCACCCCCTACGGAAGCAGCGAACCCCCCTTCGACTTGTGCAGGCTGGCAGCCACCGCGGGGGCGACCTACGTGGCCAGGACCCTGACCTCCAATCCCGCCCAGATGACGACGTTCATCAAGAATGCCCTGAATCACAAGGGATTCTCCGTGGTGGAGATTTTGTCTCAGTGTCCCACCCATTTCGGCCGGTACGCCCTCGGAAGCGGCAGCCCCAAAGGCCTGGTGGAGTGGATCAAGAACCGCTCGATTGCGGCCTCTGCGGCCGAAAAACTTCCCCCCGAGGAAACGGCCGGAAAGTATCTGCTGGGAGAATTCGTGAACATCGAGAAACCGGTCTTCCGGGGCAGCACCGTATATGCGCCCTCGTGCTGCGGATGCGGCGGGAAGGAGGCGTAGGCATGAATACGAAACAGACAAGCATCCAGTTCTGCGGCTTCGGAGGCCAGGGAATCATCCTTTCCTCCGTTATTCTCGGCGAGGCTGCGGTAACCAGGGAAGGCATCTATGCCGCCCAGTCCCAGTCCTACGGGTCCGAGGCCCGGGGCGGCCAGTGCCGGTCCGAGGTGGTTCTGTCGAAGAATCCCATCGGTACCCCCACCAACGAACGGAACGACATTCTCGTCGCCATGTCCCAGGCGGCCTACGAGAACCACAAGCATGAACTGAAGAAGGGCGGCATCCTCTTCGTGGACAGCGGTCTCGTGCCGGACCTCGGCGAAGTGGATCCCTCGATCACCGTGTGGAAGGTTCCCGCCACCGAGACGGCCATCCGCCTCGGCAGCAAGATGGCCGGCAACATGGTGATGCTCGGTTTCATCCAGGAGAAGACGAAGCTCGTCTCCAGGGAGAACCTTCTGGCGGCCATCCAGGAGTCCGTGAAGAAAAAGTTCGTGGAGATGAACACCACCGCCTTCGAAGAAGGAATCCGCATGGCGCAAGAGGATACGGGAGCATGAAGCTCTACGAATTCCAGGGAAAGGCGCTGTTCCGCGAAGCGGGCATCCCGGTACCCAGGGGTGCCGTGCTCACGGCCGCGGACCGGTCGGGGATCTTCGCCCCCTCTGCCGTGAAGGCCCAGGTCCTCTCCGGAGGGCGGGGAAAGGCGGGAGGCGTTCTGCTCGTCTCCACGCTGGAGGAAGCCGAAAAGGCAGCCGACACCATTCTCTCCATGGAACTGAAGGGAGAGCCGGTCCGGGCACTTCTCGTGGAGGAGAAGATGAACATCCGGGCGGAATACTACCTCGCCGTCACCTTCGACGGCGAGTCCGGAACGCCCCTGTTCATGGTCAGCTCCTCCGGAGGAATGGATATCGAGTCGGTGGCGGAACACACGCCGGAAAAGATTCTCAAGCTCCCCGTGGACCCGCTGTGGGGGCTCACCGACTACAAGCTGCGCGCCATGGCCGACTTCCTCGGCTATGGGAACGAAAAGGAGTTCGCCGCTTTCGCCCGGAAGGTCTGGAACCTCTTCCGGGAAAAGAATGCGGTCCTGGTGGAGATCAACCCCCTGGTGGTCACAGACTCGGGCCTCGTGGCCCTCGATTCGAAGATCGAGATCGACGACGACGCCAGACCCAGGCTGAAGGACCTTTTCGAGAAGAATCTCGCCGAACAGGAGGCTCTCACCGGAACTGAAGGCGAAGGGGACCACGGCACCATCACCTACGTGCCCCTCGGGGGGAACGTAGGCCTCATCTCCGACGGTGCAGGCACAGGAATGCTTACCCTCGATCTCATCAGGGATCTCGGCGGCGAGGCGGCTGATTTCTGCGAAATGGGCGGCCTCACGAGCCCCGAAGTGATGTACTCCGCCATGGACCAGGTCTTGTCGGACAAAAAGGACATAAAAAGCCTTCTCGTGGTCCTCATCGGCGGCTTCAACCGCATGGACGAAATGGCAGAGGGCATTACGGCATACCTTCGGGATCACCCCGTCTCCATTCCGCTGGTGGTACGGCTCTGCGGCACCATGGAGGAGGAGGGCAAAGCCATCATGAAAGAGGCGGGCCTTCCCGTCTGCGATGATCTTCGAACCGCCGTCGCCGATGCGGTGAGGTTCGCCGCGGGAGGAAACTGACATGGCCATACTTGTGGATCGCACTACGAGGGTTCTCGTCCAGGGAATCACCGGAAAGTCGGGCATTCTCCAGACGAAGTCCCTCATTGATTACGGCACCGCGGTGGTGGCCGGTGTCACCCCCGGGAAGGCCGGCACCTCCGTGGAAGGGGTTCCCGTGTTCAATTTCGTGGAGGACGCGGTAAAGCGGGTGTCGCCTAATGCGGCCATCAGCTTCGTCCCCCCCCTGTTCGCCAAGGACGCGGCCATGGAGGCCATGGAGGCCGGCATCAAGCTCCTGGTGCTCACCATGGAGGGAATTCCCAAGCACGATGTGCTGGACATCCTCTCCTACGCCTCCGGCAGGGGAGTGAGGATCCTCGGTCCCGGCACCGCCGGGGTCATCTCCCCGGGCAAGTGCAAGCTCGGCGCCCATCCCGCAAGGATGTTCACCGAAGGGAAGGTCGGCGTTGTGTCGAAAAGCGGCGCCCTCTCCTACGAGGTGGGGAAAACCCTCACGGACGCCGGCATCGGCCAGTCCACAGTGGTCGCCCTGGGCGGCGGACCCATCTGGGGAACCACCCAGCGGGACATAGTGAAACTCTTCAACGAGGACCCCGAGACGGAGATCATCGTCCTCCTCGGCGAGATCGGCGGCGGGACTGAGATTGCCGCTGCGGAATACATCGCCGAATCGGTCCGCAAGCCAGTGGTCTCCCTGATCGTGGGCCGTGCGGCCCCCGAGGGGAAATCCCTGGGCCACGCGGGGGCGATCATCCGGGGGAACAAGGGAACGGCGGCGTCGAAAATGGAAGCCCTGGAAAAAGCGGGGGCCCTTCTGGCCACCACGCCCGCTCAGGTTGTGGAAATAATCCGGAAGCTGGGGTGATATCAATGACCGTTCATGTAAACAAAAGGCTCTGCAAGGGGTGCGGCCTGTGCATTTCCGTCTGCCCCAAGAACGTATACGAAATCTCCAACGAGACGAACCGGAAAGGATTCACCGTGGTGGCGGCTGTGCGGGAATCAGACTGCATCAAGTGCAAGCGGTGCGAGATAAACTGCCCTGACATGGCGCTCTGGATCGAGGAGTAAAATAGTCAGGGGCGTCGGGGCGGCGGAAAATATTCCGGCCGCCCCTGTCCCGTTGAAAAAAGACCGCCCGAAAAAGGGCGCAAGGAGGCGGAAGCAATAGAATGACACGGATTATCGGACTTCAGGACATAAAAGCAGCGGCCGGGAGAATCGCCGGCAAGGTGCGGCATACCCCCATCCTTCGGGGAGACAAACTTGATGCCCTGTGGGGCGCGGAGGTCTACTTCAAGCCGGAGAATCTCCAGCTTACGGGATCCTTCAAGGTCCGGGGAGCCACCAACAAGATCCTTTCCCTCACCGACGAGGAGCGGGCGAAGGGCATCATCGCCTCGTCCTCCGGGAACCACGCCCAGGGTGTGGCCTACGCTGCGAAGATGCTGGGCATCAAGGCTACCCTCGTTCTTCCCGAAAACGCCCCCAAGTCGAAGATCGAGGGCACGAAAGCCTTCGGTGCCGAAGTGATCCTCCACGGCTTCGATTCCATCCAGCGCTACAAGAAGCTCTACGAGATCAAGGCGGAGAAGGGCTACACCCTCGTTCATTCCTACGACGATCCTGACCTCATCGCGGGCCAGGGTACGTCGGGGCTCGAGATCATGGAAGACCTTCCCGACGTGGACACCGTGGTGGTGCCCCTTGGAGGAGGCGGCCTCCTCGCCGGAGTCGCCGCGGCCATCAAGGAGACCCGCCCTTCCGTGCGGGTGATCGGCGTGGAGCCGGCCGGCATCCAACGGTACGCCGAGAGTCGTAAGGCCGGGAAGCCCGTGGAGGTTCCCATGGGGGCCACCCTCGCCGACGGCCTCATGATCACCAAGACCGGGGAGCACAACTACCCCCTTATCGACAAGTACGTGGACGAGATCGTTCCCGCTTCCGACGAGTTCATCTGCAAGGCTCTCATGGAAATCGTCTTCAAGAGCAAGCTGCTCGTGGAGCCTTCCGCTTCGGTGGGAGTGGCGGCAGCCCTCGAAGGGAGCTTCAAGGTCAAGCCCGGGGAAAAGATCTGTTTCTTCCTTTCCGGCGGCAACATAGATCCCGACAAGCTGGCGTCATTCATAGCCCACGAAACGGTGTGAAATAGGACAAAACGGCCCGGACTTCTCCGGGCTTTTCTTTTATGCGGCGGCGGGGCATCCCGTTATCGACATGCCCCTCTCCACCCGCACGCCGGAGACCCTCCGGGACGACAATCTGCACCCCCCGGCCCAAGGGGTCCCCGGTGACGCTCCCCGCTGGGGTGCGGATTTCGGTTTATAGAGTATACCGTGTGCATGGTTGACGAAAATGCCAAAAGAACATAGGATGGAACGGAAACAAATATTATCAACCAGGAGGGGATTCTATGAAAAAGGGTATCAGGGTACTCGCGTTGTTCGGACTTGCAGTTATCTTCACAGCCTCTGCGGCCTTTGCCGCTCCGCAGCAGCTCACCATGGCCACAGGGGGAACGGCGGGAACGTACTATCCGTTGGGCGGTGCCATGTCGCAGATCATCAGCGACAACTCCGACGGTAAGGTGAACATCACCGCCCAGTCCACCGGAGCCTCCATCGAGAACATCAACCTCCTCGCTGCGGGCGACGTGGACCTCATCATCGTCCAGAACGACCTTTCCGACTATGCGGCCAAAGGAACGGAATTCTTCAAGGACAGGAAGATCGGCAACCTTACCGCCATCGCCCGTCTCTATCCCGAGACCATCCACGTGGTGGCCTCCAAGGACAGCGGCATCAAGACCTTCGCCGACTTCAAGGGCAAGAACATCTCCGTGGGCGCCCCCGGAAGCGGAAACGAAGCCAACGCCCGCCAGATCTTCGGAATTTACGGCCTGAAATATGAAGACTTCAAGCCCCATTATATCTCCTACGCGGAGACCACGGACCACTTCAAGGATCGTCTCGTGGACGCTTTCATCTACACCACGGGAGCGCCTAACCCGTCCATCCAGGACATCAGCACCCTCCAGGATATCGTTTTCATTCCCATCGACGGCGAGATGAGGGACAAGCTCATCGAGAATTACCCCTTCTTCGCCAAGGATGTTATTCCCGGAGGAACCTACCGCGGACAGGATGAGCCCGTCGAGACCGTGGCGGTCCAGGCGATTCTCGCCGCCCGCAAGGAACTCTCCGAGGACGTGGTCTACACCATCACCAAGGCGCTCTTCTCCAATCTCGAAGCCGTCGGAAACGCCCACCACAAGGGCAAGAGCATGAAGCTCAGCAACGCCCTCGACGGAATTTCCGTTCCGGTGCATCCTGGAGCAGTCAAGTTCTACAAAGAAGTCGGGCTGATGAAATAACCGGCAGCCCTTTTTGGCAGGGAGGCCTTCTCCGGAAGGCCTCCTTTGACTCTTTTTCCAGGAGGAGGGGTGAACCCTGAACAGAAAGCACCTCGTACTGATTCCTCTCGTCCTCTTCTTTGCCGTTCTGTTCTGTTCGCCGGTTCATTTCCTCACGATCCGAGACGGCGGAGGCTCAGGCCTCGCCCGGTACAGCCTGAGAGGCGGAGAGGAATTTGCCGTCCGCTACATCCATTCCGTGCAGAAGACTCCGGTGATCGAAGTGTTCCGCCTTGATTTCCGGCAGGGCATCGAGCTGAGAGAGACCGTGTACCACGATTTCGGCGCTGGGCTGCCCTTTCTTGTGGAAGAAGGGGCGGTCTTTTCGAGCGGGAACGGCAAATACCGGATTTCGGGCATACGCAAACCCCTCGGGGACATCGTGTTCCGCGTGGGACGGTTTGCGGACTACCAGCTTCTGATCCGGGGGAGGGAAATTCCCTTCACGACTTTTGAAAAACCGGGCCGGTCACTCAGGCTTTCCGGCGAGAGACGCCCTTATCTGCTTTCATTGTTTTACTGATTTTCTTCCGAGGAGGAACTGTCATGGTGGAAAACAACGAGATCAAACCGCAGGAGGAGATTCTGGACTCTTCGGCGGCGGAAAAGGCATCTGAAATCATAGACGTGGAGAAGATCCTTGAGAAATACGACAGGGAGTCGGCGAGCAGGACTCTCAGCTCCTTCTGGAAGAACATGGTCCGGTTCGTCTGCATCGTTTTTTCATTGTTCCAGCTCTATACTGCCGCCTTCGGCGTATACGAGGCCCAAATCCAGCGGTCGATCCACCTCGGCTTCACCCTGGTGCTTGTCTATCTGCTCTATCCCGCCCGCCTGAGCAAGCGCAAAGAAGGGGTCAAGGGGGTAGACGTTCTCTTGGCCCTTCTCGGCCTTGCCGTGGGAGCCTACATCGTGGTGGAGTATTCCGACCTCATGATGCGGGCAGGTCTTCCCACCACGGGTGACATCGTCTTCGGCGCCGCCTGTATTCTTCTCGTCCTGGAAGCTTCCCGGAGGGTTGTGGGCATACCCATCACCATAGTGGCCATCTTCTTCCTGGCCTATGCCTACTATGGCCCCTATTTCCCCGGAATGTTCGCCCACAGGGGCTTTTCCTACACCAGGATCATCACCCACATGTACGTCACCACCGAAGGTATTTTGGGAATGCCCCTGGGCGTGGCCGCCACCTTCGTCTTCATGTTCATCCTCTTCGGGGCGTTTCTTCACAAGACGGGCCTGGGCAAGTTCTTCATCGACCTGGCTCTCGCCGCCACGGGACACAGGGTCGGCGGCCCCGCCAAGGTGGCCGTCCTTGCGAGCGGTTTCTTCGGCACCATCTCCGGGAGCTCCGTGGCCAACACGGTGACCACGGGAACCTTCACCATCCCGCTGATGAAGAGCATCGGCTACAAGCCTGAATTCGCCGGCGCCGTGGAAGCCGCGGCCTCCACCGGCGGCCAGCTTATGCCTCCCATCATGGGCGCCGCGGCCTTTGTCATGTCCCAGTTCATCGGAATAGCCTACATCGAAATCGCCATTGCGGCGGCACTGCCCGCGCTGCTGTATTACCTCGCCGTGGGCATCATGGTCCATATGGAGGCCAAGAGACTGGGGCTCAAGGGTCTCCCGAAGGACAGGCTCCCCAACCTGAAGAAGGTTCTCTCCGATGGCTGGCATCTTCTCCTTCCCCTGTTCGTGATCGTCTACCTCCTGGTCAAGGGGTACACTCCCCTCCGGGCGGCCCTGGTCTGCATCATCGTCACTGTGGCCATCGCCATGATGAAAAAGAGCACCCGTCTCAACGTGAAGGATGTTCTTGACGCCCTCGAGAACGGCGCCCGGTCAGCGATAGGAGTGTCCGCCGCCTGCGCCTGCGCGGGCATCATCATCGGCGTGGTCACCCTCACAGGCGTTGGCCTGAAGATCGCCAACGGCATCGTGGTTCTCTCGGGAGGCAGCTTTTTCCTCACCCTTGTTCTCACCATGGTCGCCTCCATCATTCTCGGAATGGGCCTTCCCACCACGGCGAAGTACATCGTCCTCGCCTCCATGGCTGCCCCGGCCATCACGAAGTTCGGCGTGCCGGTCCTGGCCGCCCACATGTTCATATTCTATTTCGGCATCGTGGCGGACCTGACGCCCCCCGTGGCCCTCGTTTCCTACGCTGCGGCCGGAATAGCGCAGTCGAATCCTATGAAAACAGGGTTTACGGGCCTCCGTCTTGCCATGGCAGGCTTCCTCATACCTTACATCTTCGTCTATAACCCGGGCATACTGCTCATCGATACAACGCTCCCGGAGGTGGTGCTTATCGCGGCGACATCCATCCTGGGAGCATTCTCCCTCGCCCTGGCCGGTTCCGGCTTCTGGATGCGGCCCCTGAATATCATCGAACGGCTTGTGCTCTTTGGATCGGCCGTTTCGCTGATCTTCCCCGGAATCGTCACCGACATCGGCGGAGCGCTTGTTCTCGCCGCAATCTGGTTCCTCCAGAAGCAGGGCCTGGAACGGGACGCGCTGAAATAACCAGGCTACCCCGGGGCACCGGAATTTTCGGGGCAAACGTCTCCTGAAAGAATCCTAAAAAGGCTCCTCATCCCCTCGTCGGGGTGGGGAGTTTTTTTCGCAGCCCAGCCACAAATACAGTATACATTTTGCTTTTTCTGGAGGGAGCGTATAGAATATATTGTGCATTAAATATAAGGGGCTTTGTGTCAACATTTTACTCATCACTTTGGAGGGAATTGAATGGCAAGGGAATTCGGCGTCACCGAGTGTGAACCGGCAACCCAGGGAGAGGCGGTCCTGAGGAAAGCCACCAAGGAGTGCAGCTATCGAACGGAAACGACTCCCTTCTGGACTACGGCGATCATCGTCCTGTCCTGCGTCTTTGTCCTGTACCACCTCATCACGTCGAGGTTCGGCATGCCGCCCATGTTCAAGCACAGGGCCATTCACCTCGGCTTCATCCTCTGCCTGGTATGGATGTACTATCCCGCCTCGAAGCGGTCGGTCCAGTCGAGACCCAGTGCCGTCGACATGGTGCTCATAGTTGCTTCCATCGCGGTATGCGGCTATACGGTCTTCAACGTGGACGCCTTCGCCCTCCGGGGGGGAGTGGCCCTCCAGAGAGACTACTACTTCGGCGCGGTGGCGATTCTCCTCGTCCTGGAGGCCTGCCGGAGAGTCGCGGGGAAGGGGCTGCTCATCCTGGCCATTGTTTTCCTTTTGTACGCCCTTTTCGGCCGGTACATTCCGGGGGTTCTCTCCCACAGGGGGTATACCATCCAGAGGGTGATCTACCAGATGTACCTCACCACCGAAGGAATTTACGGCCTTCCCATCGGTATCGCCGCCACCTACCTCGTCCTGTTCATCGTCTTCTCGTCCTTCCTTGAAAAGAGCGGTCTCGGCACCCTGTTCAACGACGTTTCCCTCGCCCTCGGCGGGAGGCTCGTGGGCGGACCCGCCAAGGTTGCCGTCATCGGCAGCGCCCTCGTGGGCATGATCAGCGGAAGCGCCGCCACCAACGTGGCCACGTCGGGAGCCTTCACTATCCCGCTCATGAAGAAGATAGGGTACAAGCCCTATTTCGCCGGAGCCATCGAGGCCGCCGCCTCCACGGGCGGCCAGATCATGCCCCCCATCATGGGCACCGGAGCCTTCATCATGGCGGAATTCCTCGGCATTCCCTACATTACCATCGCCGCGGCGGCCATCATTCCGGCGATCCTCTACTTCGCCGCCGTCTTCTTCCAGGTTGACCTCAGGGCCCGGAAGATCGGCCTGACGGGCATGGCGAAGGAAGACATCCCCGACGTGAAGAAGACCATCCTGCGGTACGGTCACATGTTCCTGCCTATCATCATCCTTGTGGTCCTGCTCATGCAGCACTTCACGCCCCTGTACGCGGCCTTCTACTCCATTGTGGTGACGTGGCTCCTCTCCTTCCTCCGGAAGGAGACCCGCATGGGTTTTGACAAGCTCATTCCCCTTGCCGTTTCTTCCGCCAGGTCATGTCTGAGTCTCAGCGTGGCCATGGCCAACGCGGGATTCGTGGTGGCCGTGCTGTCCATGACGGGCATCGGCATCATCCTCGCCGACAACATCGTGGCCCTTTCCCACGGCAGCCTCTTCGTCACCCTGGTGCTCTGCATGGTGGTCTCCATCGTCCTCGGCATGGGCCTTCCGACGAGCGCCTGCTACATCATCGCCGCCACCATTGCCGTGCCGATTCTCAGGGAATTGCACGTTCCCGACCTCCAGGCCCACTTCTTCGTCTTCTACTTTTCCTGCCTCTCCACGGTGACCCCTCCGGTCGCCCTGGCCTCCTACGTGGCGGCCGGCATGTCCGGAGCAGGGACGAACGAAGTCGGGTGGGCAGCCTTCAAGCTCGCCATCGCAGGTTTCATCGTGCCCTTCTTCTTCGTCTACGCCCCGGCCATTTTGCTTGTCGCAGACAGCACGGCGGTCATCGTCTGGGCGACCATCTCCGGCCTTATAGGCGCGGCGTTTCTTTCGGTGGCTGTGGAGGGATTCCTGTTCGTCACCCTGCCATGGTTCTTCAGGGTTCTGTATTTCGGAGCGGCACTGACGCTCATCGCACCGGGCATGTATTCTGACGTTATCGGTTTCGGCCTCGCTGCGGCGGCCTTTGCGGGGACGCTGTTCCTGAGAAAAAGGGAGGTGAGCCGCAGGGAATAGGAAAATAAGCGGATCTGCGGAGTCTTCCGGAAGAGATTCGTGGGAAAATACCATAAAAGAGGGCTGCGGCCCAAAAGGAGGAGAACTATGTTGAAAGGCAGAAGAAACCTGATAGTTGCGGCTGGAGTTCTTTGCATGTTCCTGTTCGCGGGAAGCGCATTCGCGGTGACCCACATCACCATGGGAACGGCAGGAGTGGGCGGCATGAACTACCCCGTGGGCATGGCCATGGCCAAAATCTGGAACGCCAACATCAAGGACATGAAGGCTGTCGCCATCGCCACCGCAGGTGCTGTCCAGAACATCGACATGCTCCGGACGAAGGACATCGAAGTGGCGGTCTGCAGGGCCAACGAAGCCTACCGCGCCTTCAACGGCCTCGAGAAATACGAGGGCAAGCCCCATACATGGCTCCGGGCCCTCACCGGCGGCGTCATGTTCGACGCCAAGACCGTGGTGGCCCTGAAGGACGAGGGCATCAAGTCGATCAAGGACTTCAAGGGCAAAAGGATCGCGGTCGGTCCCGTGGGAAGCGGCGGCGAGCTTGACGCCCGGGAAATCCTCGCGGCCTACGGCCTCACTTACAACGACATCACCCCCGAGTACGTGGAAGCCAGCCAGGCGGTGGACATGATGTCCGACGGCCTGATCCAGGGCGCAATCCTCGGCTTCACCCCCGGCGCCTCTGCCATCAGCGAGCTCATGGTCACCGGCAAGGTCATCATTCTCCCCATCGAGGAAGACGGATACCAGGCCCTGAAGAAGATCAACCCCCTCGTCGACAAGAGAGTCCTCAAGGCCGGAACCTATCCGAACCAGGATTATGACGTGGAAACCTGCGGCGACCCCGCCGACCTCATCATCACCAGGGAAGACCTCCCCGAGGACCTCGTCTACCAGATGACCAAGGCCCTCTACGAGAACGTAGATGACGTCCGCAGCGTGGCGGCGGCAGTCCGCGGCTTCGGCCCCGACCTCGTGGCTCCTCCCGAGAAAATGCTGATCCCCTACCACCCCGGCGCACTCCGCTACTTCAAGGAAGCTGGAATTCTGAAGTAACAAAGATCAGCCGAAACAGATACGCCAAAAACCCCGGAGATTTCTCCGGGGTTTTTTCTGCTTTCTGTTGGGTTTCAGTCCGCCAGGGGGAGAAAATTGATCACCGGCACTTCGTAGGGGTGAACGGACCGGATTATTGCCTCCACCCTGTCCCGCTCGGCGGACCGGCATCGGAATTCCGCCTTGATTTCCGGCGCCGCGGAGAGCTTCCCGATCTCTCCGTCATAAGGAGAGGCTCCCTCCAGGGGTATCCATGTGCCCGTCACTTCCAGCAGGGCCATGACGCCGGCGTAGTGTCCCTCTCTCAGGAAGCCCTCCCGGTCCAGGGCGTCCCGGAGGGCGGGAACGAACTCCTCCGGGAGGTAGACCTCCACTTTCAGATATTCCGGCATT
>NZ_JAESIH010000033.1:68366-79538 GCF_016756745.1 Aminivibrio sp. | reverse complement strand
GAGAAAAACTTTCTGGAAGGAATGGTCATCTCCTCCTTTTCCGGTGAAAGAATGAAGGGGTCCTGAGCAGGACCCCTTCCAGTTTCACGATTGCAGGCGCTCTTTACCTGGAAGCGCCGATTTCCTTGTTCCACCGGTCAAGAAGCCGGGCCTTGTTGGCGGCATCCCAGACGTCGTCCTGGTTGACCAGCTTCATCTTCGAGAAGGAGAACCCCGTCTCCACCGGGGAGGCCTTGTCGCTCAGGGGAATGACGTACCACTTGGCGATGATGTCCATGGCGGACTGGCCGAGGATCCAGTCATAGAGTTTCTTTGCGTTCACAGGGTCCGGCCCGTCCTTCAGGAGGGAGAGGGAGGCGGTCTCGAAGCCCGTTCCGTCGGAAGGAACGGCGATCTCTATGGGGGCCCCTTCCACCTTCAGCTTGATCAAGTCGTGAAGGTAGCCGATGGCCACGGGAATTTCGCCGATGGCGCAGTTCTTGCCGGGGGCTGACCCGGAGCGGGTATACTGGTCGATGCTCCTGTCCAGCTTCTTGAGGAAATCGAAGGCCTTGTCCTCGTCGTTGTCGAAAACCCGGATGATGGTTGTGACCATGTTGTAGGCCGTTCCGGAGGTGCCTGGATTGGCGACCCGGACCTTCTTCTCGTATTCGGGCTTTACGATGTCGGCCCAGGAAGTGGGCAGGGGAAGGTTCAGCTCCCTGGCGCGGTTGGTGTTGATGCAGAAGGCGATGGGGGCGACATACAGACCGATCCAGAACTTCTCGGGGTCCCTGAACTGGTCGGGGATGGAGCCGGCCATGCGGGAATTGTAGGGAGCCGTCAGCCCCTTGTTCTTTGCGTCGATGTGGAGGGTCCCCACGCCGCCCACCCAGATGGACGCCTGGGGGTTTGCCTTCTCGGCCTCGATCCGGGCCACCGCCTCGCCCGAGGACAGGCGGACCCACTCCACCACGATGCCCGTTTCTCTTTCAAACTGCTCGAAAAGGGCCTTCGCCAGGGGTTCCTCAAAGGTGGTGTAGGCCTTGACCTTTTCGGCGGCGAGGGAATTCCCCGCGGTCATGGTGACGCACAGCAGAACGAGAACAGCCTGAACAACGAATTTTTTCATTGCTTCATCTCCTCCTGTAGTTTTCGGGCAGCCTCCGGTTACGCTGTCGCAGCCTGAGTATAGAAAGGGAAGGGGATCCTGTCAATTCTCCCCTTCCCTTTTGCCCGTGTATTTCAGGGAGACTGTGCCTCCCATGGAAAAGGAGAGCCGGATACCGTCGACGTCAAGGGAAAACCGCTCAAGATCAAGGGAAGCCACCGATCCGTCCATCATCACTTCGTCGGAGACCTGCCGCCCCCTGACCGCCTCGCCGAGGGAGACGAGCGTCTTCTGTCGGAGTTCGCCCAGGGGGAAGACGAGGTTTTTCCCGATCTCCCTTGCAAGGAGCGGCCTGACAATCCAGGAAGCCATTCGCGTCAGCCCCCGGGTGGAATCCTCGTCGAAGTCGACGCCTTCGATGCGCAGAACCTGTTCCTCCCTGGAAAAGACCGGTTTCCCCGTCAGGTAGACCTTCCCTCGCAAGGGAGCACCGAGAGGAGCCTTTCCGGAGATATCCGCTGCGGCCACAAGTTTTTCCCCGCTGCCGAAAAGGGTGATTTTTTCCACGGTGACCTGTCCTCCGCCGGGAAGGTCGAGGGGATCGAGGGGGCGGTCCGAGACAAATTTCTCCAGGGCTCCGTAGGATATAAAAGCGTCGAGATTGACGAGCACCCCCGGGTCGAGGTTCGGCGGCAGGGGAGAGAGGTCGGGAAGGGGAGGGTGAGGAGAGGCAGTCTCCGGCAGGCCGGAGCTGACCGTTAGCAGGCAGCGGAGGGCCAGGCCGGCGGAAAGGACGCCCCTTTTCGCCGTAAAGGGAGAAATGGAAACGGCAAGGGGCCGGACCGAAAGGGCCAGCGGGGGGGAATCCGTCAGCGGGATGGGGGAGCACAGCCTCTCCCACTGTTCCCGGGCGCGCTCCTTCAGCCTGGCGGACCGGTTGAGCTCCTCCTCCGCACGGCGGAGCAGGTCTGCCGTGCGGTCTTCCAGGAGGGACGACAGGAAGCGGGTGATCCCGATTTTCTGGCCGAGGATGGTTATGGCCGGATTTTCCTTCCATTCCACCGACAGAGAACCGTCGAGGCGGATCGTCCAGTCCCTGTCTATCCGGGGGGTTACGTTGAGACGGAGCCTGCCGCCTCCGAAAACCTCCTGTTTCGTGCTCGAGGAGATGCCAAGGATCTTCCCCTTCCACCGGACGAGACTTTCTAACCGGAAGGGGAGGGTGACGCAGGTCCTGTCGTCCTCCATGGAAACGGTCACGGGGCCCGTCCGCTCCACGAGTACGTCGGCCGCCGATTCCCCGTAGCTGTCGTCCAGTTTCTGTCCCTTCACGTTGTACAGGGGGTTTCCCAGGGCGTCTCCGAGAAGCCGCTCCGCTTCCGCTGCGGTGATGGTCACCGGAACGGAGAGGAAAGACTCCGCGGGAGGGGCCGGGGGCATTCCCTTCTCGATGGCCGGCGGGGCTTCCGGGTCAAGGATGACTTCCTGCTCGGTAGCGGGTGGGGCTTCCTGGTCAAGGGTGACTTCCTGCTCCGCGGTTGCGGCGGAGACGAGGAAGAAGGCCAGGGAACCGATGACACATGCCTTAATGGCATAAAACAATTTTTTCATGGGAATACCTCCGGGCCGGAAAAATTGCCGTGTTCAGCATTGCCATTATACAGCGAAAGAAGGACGAGACGGACCTAAATCCGCTTATTTTTCAGGCAGAGGGAGCGTCGGCCGTCATTGACAATCGTCCTCCGCCGGCTACAATGAGGGCGGAGGACGATGTGCCGCCGTCGCTCCCGTGCCGGTTTTCCGCGGCGGCGGCGGGGGTGGACGGAGGCCTTCAGCGGGGAAATTTCCTGCGCTGGGGGTCATTTTTTCTGTGAATGAAGGAGAGAAAAAACGATGGAGCAGCTTTTTGAAGGATTTCTGGCCCTCACCGGCCGGCAGGCGGTGATGATGGGAGTAGGTGCGGTCCTCCTCTACCTGGCCATAGAAAAGGAGTATGAGCCGTCCCTCCTCCTTCCCATGGGGTTCGGGACATTGCTGGTGAATATCCCCTTCACATCGGCCCTGACCCGCATGGCGGGGGATCACCTTCAGCACGGGGCCCTCAGCATTCTCTTCGACGCGGGCATCGCCAACGAAATGTTTCCCCTGCTGATATTTATCGCCATCGGCGCCATGATCGACTTCACACCCCTGTTCCAGAACCCGGTGACCTTTCTCTTCGGCCTGACCGCCCAGGCGGGAATTTTCCTCACCATGGGCCTGGCCCTTCTCTTCGGATTCGACCTGAAGGAAGCCGCATCCATCGGCATCATCGGAGCGGCGGACGGCCCCACATCCATCTATGTCTCGGCCAGGTTCGCCCCGCACCTGCTGGGGCCCATCTCGGTGGCCGCCTATTCCTACATGGCCCTCGTCCCGGTGATCCAGCCCCCGGTGATCAAACTGCTCACCACCGCCGAAGAACGGAAAATACCCATGCCCTACCATGAAAAGCCCGTTTCGAGGAGGATGAAGATTCTCTTCCCTATCGGGATCACCCTTGCGGCAGGCATGTTCGCCCCGCCGTCGGCCTCCCTCATCGGATTTCTCATGTTCGGCAACCTGCTGCGGGAGAGCGGCGTGGTGGACCGGCTCGCGAAGGGGGCCCAGAATGAGCTGGCCAACATCGTCACAATCCTCCTGGGGCTTGCCATCTCGGCTACCATGACCGGGGAACGGTTCATCCAGCCCCAGACGATCCTCATCCTCTCCATGGGTCTCGTGGCCTTCATCCTGGACACGGCGGCAGGGGTGCTTTCGGCGAAGGCGATCAACCTGTTCCGGAAACAGAAGCTGAACCCCATGATCGGGGCGTCGGGCATCTCGGCCTTCCCCATGTCCGCCAGGCTTGTGCAGAAAATGGCGGCGGCGGAGGACAGGAACAACTTTATTCTCATGCACGCCGTGGGAGCGAACGTGTCGGGGCAGATAGGCTCGGTGCTTGCGGGAGGACTGCTGCTGGCGTTCCTGGGGTAGAATTAATTCCTGGCAGCGGGAAGCGTCACCGGGGACCGCTTGGGCGGGGGGGTGCAGCGTCTCGTCCCTCACAACTGCCCAGGCGAGTCCCGCGGCTCCCTGCGTTCGTCGGTTGCCTGCCAGTGAAACCGACATCCGTGTCGGTTTCACGTTTTGGGCGCCTCCCCCCCCAGGGGATCCATCCGCAGAGAGTGCGGAGCGAGATCTCTTCGCCCCCGGGGAGGGCGAATTCGCCGTATGCCCGGTGACACTCCCTCTGCCTGAACAATTTGCGGATGAAGGTCCTCCGCCTCGAAACACCAGATAAATGAAAACTGTAAAAAGAAAGGGGCCGTTTCCGTCGGTTGTGCCGGGAAGCGGCCCCTTTCTTTTCCGTCCGGGGAATCAGAAGTACAGCTCGTACTCCTGGGGGGTGGGGGCGTTGTAGACGTACTCCGCCTCCTCGGTCTTTCTTTTCGTCCACAGCTCGACCAGCTTCTGCGGAAAGGCGGGGGCGAGGTAGTCGTTGTCCTTCCGCAGCCCTTCGAGCACGGAGAAAAGGTTCAGCGGGAAGACCTTGTTCTCCTTCGCCTCGGGGCTGTCGAATCCTGCAGCCACCGGGTCGGCGTTCCGGAGGATTCCGTCGGCCCCGGCCAGGACCATGGCGGAGAGCATGTAATGGATGTTCGCCGAGGCATCCCCGGTGCGGTATTCAATCCGGACCTCGTCGCTCTTCAGGTACCCCGGTATGCGGACCGCCGCGCTTCTGGAGCCTTTGGCGAAGGTGGCGCTGATGGGGGCTTCGTACCCGGGGACGAGGCGGCGGTAGCTGTTGGTGCCCGGGTTGGTGAAGGCGAGGAGGCTTCCCGTGAGGCTGTGTTCGAGGAGCCCCGCCGTGTAGGCCAGAGCCTCCCGGGAAAGCCCGTGAAGGCCCTGGCCCGGGAAGAGGGATTTACCGTCTTTTTCGAGGTACTGATGGACGTGCATTCCGCTGCCGGGCATTTTGTAGAGGGGCTTGGGCATGAAGGTAACTGAGAGGCCCATCTCCTCCGCCACCGTCCGGATGATCCACTTGGCCGCGCAGACGCTGTCGGCGGCCCTGACAAGATCCATGAAGTCGAGCTCGATCTCGAGCTGGGAGGCCCCCACCTCGTGGTGATGGTATTTCACGGGGATGCCCGCCTGTTCCATGATCCGGACGGTACGGTTCCGGAAGTCGAGATACCGGTCCTCGGGAGGAAGCCTGTGGTATCCCTTGTGGGGACCGAAGCGGGGAACGGAGGAGTATTCCTCTCCAAGGCCCTCGGAGGATCCGACGGCATAGCCCGCGTGGTCCAGCCCGGTGGAGTACTCCACCGACTCGAAGACGTAGTATTCAAGCTCCACGAGCATCATGGCCCGGTCGGCCAGGTGTTTCTCCCTGAGGAAGGCAGCGGTCCGTTCGGCCACCGACCGGGGATACTGGTCGAAGGTGTTCCGCTCGGTGGAGATCACGTCGCATATCACGTGGACGGTGCGGAATTCCTCCCGTTCCTCGAGGAAAGCGGAGGACCTGTCCGGAACGGCCACCATGTCGGACTTGTCCACCTTGGCGAAGCCGTAGTTCGAGGCATCGAAGCCTATGCCGTCCCGGAAGACCTTTTCGGAGACGTAGCCCCGGGGAAGGGTCACCGAGCGCATTCCCCCCGAGATGTCGAACATGAGCAGGTTCAGGAAATCGGCATCGAATCTGTTTTCCGGGAAATCCGGAAAGGCTGTCAGGTTCACGTTCATTCCTCCAAACGGTACGCAAGTGTCGGGCCGTCCTCCCCGGAAGAGAAGGGGAAAGTCCGCGTCTCCATTATAGAAGCAGCACCGGTTTTCTCAATTTCTGCCGGACAATTCGGAATGAAAAGTTTTGAAAACCACAGGCTGACATTTTCTTATCTTCCAAGAAATTCAAGAACCCTGAGGAGAAAACCCTTTGAAAAGCCTATGGCGTCCGCCGGACAGACCTCCTGGCAGCAGTAACAGCGTATGCACTTTTCATAATCAATGTCAATAATATTTTTTGCTTTTCTGGTCATGGCTTTCGCCGGACACACTTCCACGCACTTTCCGCAGCCTATACAGTCCCGGGGGTGCTGGACGGGGCGGGAGGAAAGGCAGCGCTTTCCGAAGCCGTCGAGGAGGGCCGGAAGCAAATGAAGAGAATCGAGCCTGGGAATGTCAACCTTTTCAAAGACGAAGTCAGGAGGAAGGTCTCCGGCCGACGTTCTGAAGTCCTTCGGCGCCAGGTTCCGCCGTTTTGCGGAACGATACAGGGGAAAGGCCTGGAGATCCGCCCCGAGGAGGGTGCAGAGGTGCAGGTCGAGGGCAAGGGTGTCGTCAGAGGCGGCAAGGAGCCCGAACATACGGGGACGGCCGTTCCCCGGGCCCCTGCCTTCCATGCCCCGGATGCCGTCCATGATGGTGAGGGCGGGAGCGAGGCTTCTCGCGATGTCCAGATGGAGGTCGGCGAACGCGTCCCTGTCGAGCCCGACGGTGTAGTGCCATGAGGCCTTCCGCTGCCGGACCACCGTGCCGAAGAGGTTCTTCACTCCCAGGGTGAGCATCATCTGGGCGTGGGTCTTGAGCTTGGGCAGGTTGATGATCTTGTCGGCCTCAAGGACCTTCCTGGAGACTTCCACCCGCTGGAATACGGACCCTTCCGCCATGGGAAGGGGAACCGGGTCGTCCAGCTCGACGCAGGGTATATCAAGTTCCGCCGCGACGGCCGCCATACCGGTCTTCGCCGCCACGCCGGAAAAACCGTCAAGGCCCGGGCTGTCCCCGATGAAGGGATGTCCTCCTGCCTCGAGCACGCCGAGAGCTGCCGCCCTGACCACCTCAGGGTGTGTGGTGATGCACCGCTCCGGAGATGAGGCAGAGAGGAGGTTGGGCTTCAGGAGCACCCTCTCCCCGGGACGGACGAACCGCCCCATTCCCCCCAGGGACTCCAGGAGGGTCCCCAGGCGGTCCACCACTTCCCCCCTTTCGTAGGAACCGCACCGAAAGAGCGCCGCGGACGGCATGTCGGTCATGAATAGTCCTCCTTGCAATGTTTAGTATAATAATACTCTACCATCTGCGCCCCTTTTTGCCTCCGGCAGGAGGCGGGACAGAATGCCGGAAACTGAAAGCGACAGGAAAGGACCGGTGAGAGAATGGCGTATGCGTCCCAGCAATTTTTCCTCCAGAAGCGCGAAGTGGGTCTGGTTGTCCCCGTGCTGTGCACCATGCGGATTCTTGGGGATGATGACATCATGGAAGCCGTCATCTTCCACAAGCGAATTGCGGATGAGATCGGCGACGCCGGTTTTTTCGCCGAGGACAACACCATCGTGGAGAGCATCCGGGGAGAAGGGGCGGTGTCGGGGATCTTTGCCGAAGGCAGGCTTATCGCCCTGCGGGCTGTCTCCTACGTGAAGGAGTACGTGGACGACGCCCTGGAGGATCTCGGGCTTGACCCGTCCGAGGCAAACAACACGGCGGTGATGGATTTCTGCATCACCGATTCCGCTTTCCGGGGAAACAGTATCCAGTTTTTTACCTACCTCTTCATGGAGAACATCCTCTACCCGAACAGGTATCACCTGCACACCACCGTCTCACCGAAGAACATCTTCAGCCTCGTGAACATCCTGAAATGCGGCTTCCACGCCGTGCGCTTCAAGAACAAGTACGGAGGCCACCCAAGGTTCGTGCTCTACAAAAATTTGAGGAAACCGGTGGCCGTCCAGACCAGGGGACACAAGGAGATCCTCCTGAGAAACTACGACTACCACCCGAAGGTGTTCGCCGACGGTTTCGTGGGGTACAAGGTGAAGCACAAGGCGAACGGCATGGCCCTGCTCTACGGCAAACCCCTCGTTGTCCGGGAGGAGCCGAAGGCTTCATGAAAGACCTCCTTTCCGGAGCGGCGGAAATTCTCCGCCGCCTGGAAGAAGAGGGCCGGGAGGCTGTCCTCGTGGGCGGGGTGGTCAGGGACCTGCTCTGCGGCTTTCCCCCCTGCGATGCCGACATCGCCTCCGACGCGCCCCTGCCCGTCCTGGCTTCCCTCTTTCCGTCCGGCAGGCTGCTCGGTCCGGAGGGGATGCAGGTCTTTCTCCTTCCGTTCGGGGAGGGGTACTGCGAGGTCTTTCCCTTCCCCCGGGGCGGATTGAAGGATGATCTTGCCAGGCGGGATTTCACCGTGAATGCCCTCGCTCTCCGCAGGACGGGGGAGCTTGTGGGAAGCCGAAGGGCCCTGGCCGATATCGCCGCCCGGGTTCTCCGGTTCAACGGGTCTGCGGCCGAAAGGCTGGAGGAAGATCCCCTCCGCGCGCTCCGCCTTGCCCGGTTCGCCGCCGTGCTCCCCGGATTCGCTCCCGACCCGGTGGGGATCAGGGAATGCAGGGAGGCCCGTCCTTCCCTCGAAAAATGCGCCCATGAAAGGGTGGGGAGGGAGATTCGTCTCGCCATGGAAGGGAACCCCCGGATTTTCCTAGAGACGGTGAAGGCATGCGGCCTTCTGGATGCCCTGTTTCCGGGGATGCCTGCAAGGGAGTTCGGCTTCTCCGGGCTCTGCCGTATCCAGGAAGGACTTGCCCGGGAAGGGGCCCCTCTCGAAGTCCGGGCCGCCGCCCTTTTTTCGGTGCCCCGAAGCGGGGGCTTCCGGCCCGACGACGGGCCGTCAAGGGCGGAAGAAACTCTTCTCGCCTGGAAGTGGCCTGCCCGGTCAGCCTCGGAGGCGGCGGAACTCGCCAGGTACCGGCGGCTTCCCCTGGAAGCGCCGGACCCGGAGAGGATGGCCGCCCTGCTCGAGGCAAGGGGGGGGGCGTTCATGGACTCCCTTTTCCTTCTCTCCCGGCAGTACTGCGCCGGAGAGCCCCACTTCCGCAGGTGGAGCGAAAACCGGGCCCTGTACGTTTCCATGGCCGTCCGGGCTCTTCGGGACGACGTGCTTCCCTCTGGGGGCGAGATCATGGAAAAGTACTCCCTTGCGCCGGGGCCCATCCTGGGAGAACTCGCCGCCGCGGTGAAACTCCGCAGGCTCCACCCCGGCCTCGGATCGAAAGAGGATGCCTTCCGCTTCCTGGAAACCCTTCTCAGGCAATCCCGCCCCTAAATCCGCACCTCAGCCGGGACGCTCCCGCTGAGGTGCGGATTTAGGGGCGGACGGGGAGGGTGTTTTTCCCGACCATTCATGATAAAATTATAACCAAAGACAATCTATCGAGAGTCGGAATGAAGGTGGGGGCGGATGGGACTCCTGAGTGTTGACCGGCTGAAGCCCGGAATGGTCATTGACAAGGATTTGCTGGCCTTTAACGGTCGTTTCCTGCTGCCCAGGGGGGCGGTCCTTACGGAAGGGCACATCCGGACCATGAAGGCCTGGGGCGTGGTTGAAGTGGACATAGAGGGGAAGGACGAACCGGGGGCGGAAGGCTCCATGGCGCCGGAAATCCCGGAAGAGATTCTCCGCCGGGCGGAGAGTTCCGTGAAGGCTCTCTTTGCGGTTCCTCCTGTGCGGTCGCCTATGAGGGAAGTCTACGCCCTCGCCCTCGAACGGACGGCGGCGGCCCTCAAGGAGGGGCGGAACGGCTCTGTCGAAGAGCAGGCTGACAGCGTTTTCCCCCGGGAAAAAAAGAAGGGGGCGGAGGAGAGAGTAAAAGGACGCCTTACCCCGTCGGATTTCGTATCCCGGGAGCTTCGCCTTGCCTCCCTGCCGGACGTCTATTACCGGATCATGGAGGTCATCAGCTCGGCGCGGAGCTCCGCGTCCCACATCGCCGAGACGGTGAGCAGGGACACGAGCCTCCTTTCCCGGCTTCTCAAGCTGGTGAACAGCTCCTTTTACGGTTTCCCCTCGAAGATCGAAACCGTGTCCCGGGCTGTGGCGATCATCGGGACCAAGGAGCTCTCAACCCTCGCCCTCGGCATATCGGTGGTTCAGTATTTCAACGGCATCCCTCCCGAGTTTGTGGACATGAAGAATTTCTGGAAGCACTCGGTGGCCTGCGGCGTCTACGCCCGGCTGCTCGCCTCGGAGAAACCGGGGGTGTCGGAGGAGCGCCTCTTCGTGGCCGGTCTTCTCCACGACCTGGGAAAACTCGTCCTTTACCGTCGGGTTCCCTCCTTGGCCAGGGAGGCCATGGAACTCTCCGCTGAAAAAAGAATTCCCGTCTGCGAGGCGGAAAGGGAGGTCCTGGGGTTTGACCACGCCCAGGTGGGAGCCCTTCTCCTGAAGGAATGGAAGATTCCCGTCCCCCTGGAAACGGCTGTCCGTTTCCATCACAGCCCCTCGGGCATTCCCTCCGCCCTCGAGCCCTCCCTTCTGAATGTGGCGGACACCCTGGCCATCGCCATGGGTATGGGGAAGAGCGGTTCCTCGGTAGTCCCGGAAATCGGGAAGGATTCCTGGGAAACCACGGGTCTTTCAGTCGGTGTCTTCCAGCCGGTGGTCCGGCAGGGAGACAAGCAGATAGACGACATCACGGCGGCTTTCCTGGGAAATGGAGGCCGGTGACATGGTTTCTCCGGAAGAGCGGATCGCCGGCCTCGAACGGCGCCTTCGGAGTCTTGAAGAGACGAACGCTTTCCTCTGGAAGGAAAAAAGCTTCGCCGTGGAGGCCCTGGAGGAGGCGGTCACCATGGGCAGCTTCGACACGAGCCTCAACCGCCTCGACGATCCCCGTCCCATACTCGAGGTGACTCTCGCCAGGGCGAAGACGCTTCTTCCTTTCCGGGCTGCCGCCGTCTACCTTGTGAGAGAGGACTCTTCCTTCAGCCAGGCGATATGTTCTCCTCCGGAGCTTGCAGCGGAGCTTGATGAGATCGTCTCCCGGCGGATCGAGGATCGCACCTTCGCATGGGCGATCCGGAGGAGGAAGGCGGTCGTGTCCGGTGTGTCAGGCCCGGAGCCCCTTCACCTTCTCCACGTTCTTTCCACCATCTCCCGGACCAGGGGGATGTTCGTCGGCATTCTCGAAGGGGAGTGGCGTCATCTGTCCGATTATTCCCTTTCCCTTCTCTCGGTGCTCCTCTCCGCCGCCGCAGGGGCCCTGGAGAGCTTCGAGCTGTACCGG
>NZ_JAESIH010000033.1:54518-68266 GCF_016756745.1 Aminivibrio sp. | reverse complement strand
GACCAGGGGGATGTTCGTCGGCATTCTCGAAGGGGAGTGGCGTCATCTGTCCGATTATTCCCTTTCCCTTCTCTCGGTGCTCCTCTCCGCCGCCGCAGGGGCCCTGGAGAGCTTCGAGCTGTACCGGAATCTCCGGAGGCTGAACATGGATCTCGCGGAACGCATGTCCCAGCTCGAGGAGTCCCGGAGGGAACTGGAGGAATACCGGAAATTCCTCGAGCAGCAGGTGGAGCAGAGAACCATGGAACTCTCCCGGACGAACGAGGAAATGAAGATGGAGATCGCCGAGCGGATGAGGGCGGAGGAGGACCTCCGCTCCAGCGAGGAGATGCTCCGGCTCGCCGTGGAGGGCATGGGGGACGGAGTCTGGATCTGGAACAGGGCCACGGGGAAAACGGACCTTTCTCCCCTTTCAGCGGAGATCCTGTGCGGAGGTGCTGAAGATCCGGCGTTCTGCATCTCGAAATCGGCGTCTGCCGAAGCCTGGGAGCGGATTATCCACGAGGAAGACGGGGAACGGCTTTCCAGGAGAAAGGAGCGGTGTTTCGCCGGGGAAACCGCGACGTACAGCGCTGAATACCGGGTTCTGGGAAAGGACGGGCAGGAACGGTGGATCCTCGAACGGGGGAGGGTGGTCAGGAAGGACCCTGAAGACCGGCCCCTCGTCATTGCAGGCACTCACACGGACATCACCGGAAGGAAAAAACTGGAGGAGCACATCCGGTTCCAGGCCACCCACGATTTCCTCACCGGCCTGCCGAACCGCTTTCTCTTCGAGGATCGGCTCACCCAGGTCCTGGCCCGGGCAAAACGGCAGAAGAGAAAGGCCGCCCTTTTCTTCGTGGACATGGATGGCTTCAAGAAGGTGAATGACCGGTACGGCCACCCGGCGGGCGATACCTTCCTGAAAGAGGCGGGGGCCCGGATCGTGGCCTGTGTGAGGGAAACGGATACCGTCTGCAGGCTGGGGGGGGACGAGTTCACCGTCATTCTGCCGGACATCGGCGGCGCCGATGAGGCTGAATCGGTGGCCGAACGGATCATCGAGGCCTTCAGGGAACCCTTTTTCCTTGGGGAGGAGAGCGTCTTCCTTTCCCTTTCGGTAGGTGTAGGGCTCTTCCCGGACCACGGGGAGACCATGGAGCAGCTTCTGGCCAACGCGGACGAAGCCATGTACAGGGCCAAGGGGCAGGGAAAGAGCATCTGCCTCCCTCCTCCCCGGAACACTTCCTCCTCCTGACGCAGTCCCCCCTTGGGGCCTAAATCCGCAGGCACCGGTGACACTCCCCGCGGAGGTGCGGATTTAGGTGGAGGGTATGCCGTTGACCTTTTCTCCGTTTTCCGCAACAATACGTTCCGAATATCCGGCAAGACCGGTTCCGAAGGCCTGTGCCCGGAGCGGTCATCAAGCCCCTTCCCCTGGGGGGAATCCTGCGCGGCGGGAACGCCTCCAGGGGCGGTCATCCCCGGCGGCGTGTCGGTTATCGTGGACCCCCGGGAACTGAAGGGAACCCGCCGGTCAGAAAAAGCCCCTTGTATCGTCCTGCCCTGCCGGGCCCGGGCAGACACTATTTTGTTCCGGAGGAGAGAGTGTCATGACAAGGCCAATTATCGGCATCACCATAGGAGACCCCTCGGGAGTGGGTCCCGAGATCAGCATCAAGGCCATGAGAAACGAGGAGGTGCTGTCCGCCTGCGTCCCCGTTCTGTACGGCGACGAGGCGGTCCTCCGCAGGGTGGCCCCCATTGTCGGCTGCACGGAGAAAATCGTCCCCGTCGGCGGGCCGGAAGAGGCGAAGGAGGGACAGATCAGCGTCGTGTCCCCCGGCGTCCTCACCGGACCCTATGAATTCGCGAAAGTCCAGGGAGAGTGCGGCAGGGCCGCTTTCGCATATATCGAACGGGCCATTGCCGACGCCGCGGCGGGAAAGATCGCCGCGGTAGTCACAGGCCCCATCAACAAGGAAGCCCTCCACGCCGGCGGAATCAACTATTCGGGCCACACGGAAATTTTCGCCGACCTGACGGGAACGAAGGATTACGCCATGCTGCTCATGGGCGGGGGCATCCGGGTGATCCACGTCTCCACCCATGTGGCTCTCCGGGAGGCCTGCGACCGGGCGAAGAAAGAACGGGTCCTGACGGTGATCCGCCTTGCCGACACGGCGATGAAGGCCCTCGGGGTGCCGAGGCCCCGGATTGCCGTGGCGGGGCTCAACCCCCACAGCGGAGAAAACGGCCTCTTCGGCAGGGAAGAGATCGAGGAAATCATCCCTGCCATCGAAACCGCCAGGGCCGAAGGAATGGATGCCACGGGCCCTGTGCCGCCGGACACAGTCTTCGTGAAAACCCTTCGGGGCGAATCGGACATTGTGGTGGCCATGTACCACGACCAGGGACACATTCCCCTCAAGATCACCGATTTCATGGGTGGGGTCAACGTGACGGTGGGGCTTCCCATCATCCGCACCTCGGTGGACCACGGCACGGCCTACGGCAAGGCCGGCAAGGGGACGGCGGACGAGTCGAGCATGGTGTCCGCGGTGCGGGCGGCGGTGCAGTTCGCCCTGAACCGGTAGAAGGCGGGAAAGGGCGGCTATTTCCCTGCCGGTGCGGGGTCCGCAAAGATGAAGCAGTCTCCCCCCGCAGCCTTTCCCGAGGAGAGGGCCGTCTCCGCCGACCGGAGGAGGGCTTTCCCGTCCGGTCCGTTATCGGGGAACAGGCTGATGCCGATGGTCGCCGACAGCGAAATGTTGCCGCTGTACCCCTCGGCCGCCGTGCGGACCGCTTCGAGAATCCGGTCAGCCGCCATGGCAGCCTCCGCCCTGTTTCGCAGCCTCGGGAGGATGAGATAGAAGTTCACTCCCTCCATGCGGTAAAGAATATCGCCCTGGCGGCAGGCCCCCTGGATCTTTCGTGCCACTCCCTTGAGCAGGAGGTCGGCCATGTCCCGTCCGATGGCCTCATTCACCGTGTTGAAATGGTCCAGGTCGATCATGAAAAAGGCCAGGGACGACTTGGTCCGCTGGGCTTCCGCCAGGGAGAGGAGCAGCTTCCGGTTGAAATGCCCCTTGTTCGACGGGCTTCCGAGGGGGTCGTGGCCCGTCTGGAGCATGATTTCATCCTCCAGTTCCTTTCCGGAGGTGACATCAAGGGCTACCACCATGGCCGCCCTCCTGCCCCCGAAGGATCCGGCGAAGGGAGATACCCGGGCTTCCTGGAAATAGGTCCGCCCGCCGAGAGAAATTTCGAAGGTGAAAAACTGGGGGGTTCCCGTTTCAATGCACCGTTTCACCGGGATGAGGATTTCACTGCCCC
This sequence comes from Aminivibrio sp., assembly GCF_016756745.1. Classification (NCBI taxonomy): domain Bacteria; kingdom Thermotogati; phylum Synergistota; class Synergistia; order Synergistales; family Aminobacteriaceae; genus Aminivibrio; species Aminivibrio sp. Next base: position 64,948 of record NZ_JAESIH010000033.1, on the reverse strand, counting down.
GTTCCGGAGGCAGTACCCCGTCCACTTTTTTCCCCACAAGCCCGGCGGCTTCCTTTACAAGGGGAGTGTCAGGGGCCCCGGTGACCCGGAGGCATTCCCCGTCTTCAGCCACGACGAGAAGCACTGCGGGAATGGCGTTCAGCAGTGCCTGGAGTTCTTCTTCGTTCTTTCTGAGGAGATCGTCTGCTTCCTTGTGGGCCGTTATGTCCACGAGAGTCCAGAGGAATTCGCCGGGAACGCCGGGGGTGTGCTCCAGCCGGCAGACCCTGTGGGATACCCACCGCCATTTCCCGTCGGCGGCGGCAATCCTGTAGACCCTGGATGCGCAGTCCGGTACCAGGTCCAGCCCCTCCCTGTCGGAAGGGTGGATGAGGTCGCCATAGCGGATCTTCCCCGAGGTGAAATCGGAAGGGGAATACCCGAAGGAGGCGATCGCTCCCGAGACGAAGCACGGCGCGTCGCTGCCGGCGGAAAGCCAGACCATGGAAACCACCGGGCTGATGTCGACCACGTGTTCGAAATTGACTCCGCCGCAACTCTCCATTTCCGCTTCAGCTCCCTTTTCTCTGTTCTTCAAAGACCGGAATGGCCCCCCATGCTGCTTGCAAGCAATTGTATCATACGGGAAGAAGGGCGGCTCGAAAGGGTATTGCATCCACCGCTCTCTTGACAGGATACATTTGATTGATTATTCTTGTGGTATACCATGGAAGGAAGTGGTATACCACTTGAGGAAAGACAATCTTGCCTCCGGGGTGTACGAAAGAATCAAAAGGGGCATTCTGTCCCTGGAATATCCCCCGGAGTCCCTTTTGCAGGAAAGGAACCTCGCCGAAGAACTCGGCGTGAGCCGGACGCCTGTCAGGGAGGCGGTCCACCGCCTGTCCCAGGAGGGATGGCTGCGGGTGAATTCGCGGAAGAACATCCAGGTCCGTCCCGTGTCACCATCTGACCTTCGGGAGGTGTTTCAGGCGCGGAAGATTCTGGAGCGGGATGCCCTGGACCTTCTTCTCTCCACGGGGCTCGCCCGGGAGGCGGGACGGAAGATGGCCGCCATGGCCGGGGCGATGACCGAATCCCGGGGAAGCCTGTTTTCCTTCATCACGGCGGACCAGTCCTTTCACTCGGTGCTCTTTCTCGTCCTCGGGAACTCTGTTCTGCGGAAGTTCTGGAACGCCGTGAGCGAGGAGATGATCTGGCTGGGCATGCTGGCCATGAACGAAAAACGGTATGACGACGTCCTCGAGGAACACGGGAAAATACTCTCTGCGGTGGGGGAAGGGAAAAAACGGGCTGCCAGGGAAGCCCTCCTGGAACATCTCGAAAAGACGGAGGCTGTTTTGCTGCGGAAGATCGAGGACATTCCGTCCTCATACGGAAGAGGGAGTTGATTGAATATGCGGATGAAAAGCGCGGTGCTTGGGAAGGACGGCGTCTCCCGGGAGGTTCTTCTCTCCTGGGACGCCTGCGTGGCGGCGGGGTACACCGGCCGGAACCAGGCGGGAGTGCTCGCCCACGTGGAGGAGCTGCGGAAAATCGGCGTTCCGGCCCCCGAGAAGGTGCCGTCAATGTACTGGGTGGAGCCGGAACGGGTGTCGACCACGGGGCTCCTGTGGGTGGTCGGCGAATCTTCCTCAGGGGAGGGGGAGGTGTTCCTGGCTCGGGACGAGAAGGGCAACCTTTGCGTGACCGTGGCCAGCGACCACACCGACAGGGCGCTCGAAACGGTGTCGGTGGCCAAGGCGAAGCAGGCCTGCTCGAAGGTTGTCGGCTCCCTCTTCTGGAGGGTGGACGATGTCAGGGGACACTGGGATTCCATCGAACTGAGAACCTGGAATGACGGGAAACTCTACCAGGAAGGAACTCTCGGAACAATGCTTCCTCCGGAGAAGCTCTTCGAACTGGCCCGGGAGGACGCCCCGGCCGGGGCGGGAAGACTCGCCCTGTTCAGCGGCACCCTGCCGGTACTCGGCGAGGGGATAGTCTGCGGGAAGCATTACGTCCTCTCCCTGAAGGATCCCGTTCTTGGAAGGGAGATCCGGCACGGGTATTCCGTGCGGGTCCTTCCCGATCGAAATTGAGGAGGCGGTTCCATGAAGCTTCGAGTCGGCGTGTTGCAGCTTGATGTCGCCCTGGGCGACCGGGAGAAGAACAGGAAGAACGTGGAGAAGTGGATGGCCTCGGTGTCCGTTCCGTCCGACATCCCCACGGCGGTGGTCATACCGGAGATATGGGATGTGGGGTACGCCCTGGACAGGGCGGCGGAGCTCGCCGACCCCGAGGGGAAGGGCGCGGCCGAATTTCTCGGGCGTCTGGCAAAACAGTACGGCGTCTGGTTCGTGGGGGGCTCGGTGCTGGCCTCCACGGGGAGCGGTTACGCCAACCGAGCCCAGGTGATCAACCCCAGGGGCGAGCTGGTGGCCTACTACGACAAGGTGCATCTCATCCGCCTCATGGAGGAGGAAAAATATTTCACCGGCGGCAGAAAGGAATGCCTCTTCTCCCTGGAGGGGGCGAAGGCAGGCTGCGTCATCTGCTATGACATCCGGTTCTGCGAATGGCTCCGCACCTATGCTCTCCAGGGCACGGAGGTGTTGTTCGTGAGCGCCGAGTGGCCCAGCTCCAGGGCGGACCACTGGAAGACCCTGCTCCGGGCGCGGGCCATCGAGAACCAGATGTACGTGGTGGCCTGCAACCGGTGCGGCATCACCGGGGATGCCCATTTCGGCGGCGGCTCCATGATTCTCGGCCCCAAGGGAGAAATTCTCTTCGAGGGCGGGGAAGGCGAGGAGGCGGGGTTTGTGACTATCGACCTCGACGAGGTAACCAAGACCAGGGATTTCCTGACGGTCTTCAATGACAGGGTACCCGAGATTTACGGGACCCATCTAAGATAGGAGGGGAAGAAAATGAAGAAAAGCGGAGTGTTTCTTGCGGTGGTTGCGGCGTGCATGATCCTGTTGGCCGGGACGGCGTTTGCGAAGACCGTGGAGTTCAAGTTCGCCCATTCGGGAAGCCTTGAGCACCAGTACCATATCGGCGCGGAGCAGTTCAAGAAGCTTGTGGAAGAGAAGTCAGGCGGTGAGATGAAAGTCACCATCTTCCCCCAGGCCCAGCTCGGAGGAGAACGTGACCTGGCCGAAGGGGTCCGCATGGGCACCATTGAGGTGAGTTCCGTGGCGGCGGGGAACATGGCCGGGTTCGTCCCCGAGCTCCAGGTATTCGGCGTACCCTTCCTCTTCCAGACCAGGGAGCAGGTCTACGCCGTCCTGGACGGAGAAGTGGGCAAGGATCTCGCCGACATCATGCTCGCCAAGGGGTTCGTAAACCTCTCCATCTGGGAGGTGGGCTTCAGGAACATCACCAACAACATCCGGCCCGTGAAGACTCCCGACGATATGAAGGGGCTGAAGATCCGGGTCCAGGAGTCCAAGATCTGGATCGAGTTCATGAAGCGCCTCGGCGCCATCGCCACCCCCATCCCCTTCGGCGAGCTCTACACCGCCCTGCAGCAGAAGGTCGTCGACGGCCAGGAGAACCCCGTGGCCACCATCTACTCCATGAAGTTCTACGAGGTGCAGAAGTATCTCTCCCTGACCGGCCATACGTACGAACCCGCTCTCGTGGTGGCCAATCCCAAGTGGTTCAACGGCCTCGAACCGAAACACCAGGCCATACTGAGGGAAGCGGCCATGGAAGCGGCGGTCTTCCAGCGGCAGAAACTGGCCGAGCTTGACAGGGAGCGCTTCGAGGTCATCCGGAAGGCCGGAGTGGAAGTGGAGGAGAACCCCGACAAGGCGGCCTTCGCCAAAGCCACCGAGAATCTTCACAAGGTGCTCGCCGACTCCGTTCCCGAGGCTCTTGTCCAGAAAATAAAGGACGAAGTCGCAAAGGTGAAGTAGCACCCCGTAGCTCCGGGGGAGAACTCCCCCGGAGCTTTTTTCGAGAGCTCGAGGTGGATTCAAGTGAAAAAAATACAGACGCTTTTTTCCGTTCTCACGGGAATCTGTCTTGCCGTAGTCTTTGCCGTCACCTTCGGCCAGGTGATCCAGCGGTATGTGTTCCAGCTCCCCATGCCCTGGGCGACGGACATTATCCGGATTTTCTTCGTGTATTCCGTTTTCTTCGGCATGGCGGTTGGGGTGTTCAAGAAGGCCCACCTCAACATCGACGTGCTGGTCCAGGTGCTGCCCCGGCGGCTGAAACCCTGGTTCGATCTCCTGTCCAACATCGTGGTCTGCACGTTTCTGTCCGTAGTCCTGCGCTACAGCTTCTCCTTCATGACGGCCAACGCCGACCAGGTGACCCCCTACCTCCTTTTTCCCATGAGCTACGTGTACATGGTCATACCCTTCACGGTGGGCTTTATGGTCCTTTTTCTCGTGCTGGACACGGTGAAGCTCCTGGGAACAATGGCAGCGGGAAGAGGGAACGATTCCTCTTCCGCCGGGAGGTGACGGACCATGCTCTGGATAGCCGGTCTTTTCGGCGTTTTCCTGCTGGGTATTCCCATCTCCTTCTCTCTGGGGGCCACAACCCTCGCAGGCCTTCTCGGCATGGGGCTGCCCCTTGAAGTCATCGTCCAGCGGATGTTCACCGGCATAGACAACTTCGCCTTCGTGGCCATCCCCCTGTTTATTCTCGCGGGCAACCTGATGGCCGTGGGAGGAATTTCGAAGCGGATCACCACCTTTTCCGAGGCCCTCGTCGGGCACTGGCCCGGCGGCCTCGGCATGGTGGCCATCGTGGCCTCCATGATTTTCGCCGCAGTCACAGGATCGGCCATAGCGGCAACGGCCGCCATCGGCGCACTGCTCATCAGCGAGATGATCTCCAAGGGGTATTCCCCGGCCTATTCGGCGTCCCTCGTGGCCACCGCCGGGTCTATCGGTCCCATCATCCCGCCGAGCATTCCCCTGGTGGTCTACGGCGTCATCGTGGGCAGCTCCATCGCGAAGCTGTTCATGGGCGGCGTCATTCCCGGTCTTCTCATGGGCTTCTTCCTTATGATCGCCAACTGGATCATAAGCAAACGGAGGGGCTACGTGGGGCGGGAAAAGCGGGCCTCGGCGGCGGAACTCCGGCAGGGCCTCAAGGATGCCGTTCTCGCCCTTCTCATGCCGGTGATCATCATCGGCGGCATAGTGGGGGGCATATTCACCCCCACCGAGTCGGCCGCCATCGCCGTCGCCTACGCCCTGCTCCTCGGCCGGCTGGTCTACCGGGAACTGACCTGGAAAAAGGTAGTCCACGCCTTTATCGAGGCGGCCATAACGAACGGGGTCATTCTCACGGTGCTCATGACGGCGAGCCTCTTCATCTGGTTCATGACGGTGAAAATGATTCCCCAGTCCATCACCCAAAGCCTGCTCCAGGTCATCGACACCAAGTGGGGCGCCCTGATGGTGATGAACATCATTCTGCTCATCGCCGGCACCTTCATCGACACCACCAGCGCCCTCACCATTTTCGTCCCCCTTTTCCTTCCCCTGGTGAAGACCTTCGGCATCGACCTGATCCATTTCGGCGTCATGGTGGCGGTGAACCTGACCATCGGAATGTGCACTCCGCCCCTGGGAGTCTGTCTCTTCGTCTCGTGCGAGATCGCCGGCACCTCCCTCCGGGAGATGTTCAGGGATCTGGTGGTCATGCTCATACCCCTTCTCGCCCTGCTGCTGCTCATAACCTATGTCCCCGCCGTGGTGACATGGCTGCCCGATTTCCTCGGGCTCTGATTGGACCGCAAGGAGGATTGTCATGGCAAAACCGGAGATGGAATTTACCGACACCCTGCCCCTGGGGCAGTGGAGACAGGTGGAGGGAGCGGAAGAGGGAGTCTTCGAAAAGATTCTCTCATGGGACCCTGATACGGGAAGCCTCACCCGACTGGTGAAATTTGCTTCCGGAGTACGGATTCCGAAGACCCAGGTCCACGATTTCTGCGAGGAGGTGTTCATCCTCGAGGGGTACATGGTGGACACGGCGAAAAAACTGACCGCCGCGCCGGGATACTACGCCTGCAGGCCGGTGGGCATGGTCCACGGGCCGTACGAGATCCCGGTATCGTGTCTCTGCTTCGAGACCAGGTACCAGGATCCGGCACGCCCGCTGAACCCCGACTGTTCTCTCTACGGAATGAAACCGGAATAACCGGCCGAACCGCCCCGAACATCCCTGGGGCGGTTGTTTTTTTCGGGGCTCGTCCTTACCCATGTTTTTCTTCCCTGCACACCGTATAATAAAATCAAGAGAAACTCTGCATTGAAAGGACGGACGCTCATGGCCCGGAAACGGTACCAGCATGAACTGGAGCTGCGCCAGTTCACTCGTGAAGATTATGATGAAGTCAAGCGGATCATGGACAGGATATACCCTAAAATGGGAGGAGCCTGGTCCAGGGAACAATTCCTGGCGATGATCACCCGCTTTCCCGAGGGGCAGCTCTGCATAGAAGACAAGGGCAGGGTGGTGGCCGGTGCCTTTTCTCTCGTCATCGACTATTCCCGTTTCGGCGACAGGCATACCTACGAGGAGATCGTCGGCGACGGCACCCTGAAGAACCACGACCCGGAAGGGGATTACCTCTACGGCATCGATATCTTCGTGTCTCCGGACTACAGGGAGAAGCGGCTCGGCAGGCGCCTCTACGACGCCAGGAAGGAACTCTGCGAGACCCTGAACCTCAAGGGGATCATCATCGGCGGACGGATTCCGGGGTATGCCGAATGGGCGGAGAAGAAGACCCCCCAGCAATACCTCCGCATGGTGAACAACCGGGAGATCTCCGACCCCGTCCTCACCTTCCAGATCAGCAACGACTTCCACTACAAGAAGATGGTGGAAAACTACTGGCCGGAGGATTACAGCTCCAAGGGGTACGGCGTTATCATGGAGTGGAACAACATCTACTACGAGGAGCGGAAGCGGCTCATTTCGAAGGTGAAGACCTATATGCGCCTCGGGGTCGTCCAGTGGCAGATGCGGAGCTTCGAGTCCTTCGACGATTTTCTGCAGCAGGTGGAGTTCTTCGTGGACACCCAGGCGGGGTACAATACGGATCTCATGCTCTTCCCCGAGCTGTTCAACGCCCCTCTGCTGGCCCAGTTCGACCAGGAGGACCCGGCGGAGGCCATGCGGTCCCTGGCGGGATACACCGCCGAACTCCGGAAGAGCCTGGTGGAGATGGCGGTCTCCTACAACATCAACATCGTGTCCGGGAGCGTGCCGGAGCTTCGGAACAACCGGCTCTACAACGTCTCCTTCCTCTGCAGGAGGGACGGCACCTGGGACCAGCAGTACAAGCTCCACATCACCCCGGACGAGTACCGGTACTGGGGCCTCCAGGGAGGGCACGACCTTCAGGTCTTCCAGACGGACGTGGGGAAGGTGGGCATCCTCATCTGCTACGACGTGGAATTTCCGGAGCTCTCCCGGTACCTGGCCATCAAGGGAATGGACATCCTGCTCATCCCCTTCTGGACAGACACAAAGAACGCCTATCTCAGGGTGCGGCGCTGCGCCCAGTCCCGGGCCATCGAGAACGAGTGCTACGTGGCCATCGCCGGGAGCGTGGGGAACATCCCCAAGGTGGAGAACATGGACATCCAGTACGCCCAGTCCGCCATCTTCACGCCATCGGACTTCGCCTTCCCCCACGACGCCGTGGCGGCGGAAGCGACTCCCAACACGGAAATGGCCCTCATCGCCGACCTCGACGTGGAGCTCCTGAAGGAACTCCGGCTCCAGGGAAGCGTCCGGAACCTGTCAAGCCGCCGGACGGACCTGTACTGGATCGACTGGCTGAAGGAAAAGGAACGGGAAGAGCAGGAATAGCGAAAGATAAAGGGCGGGCCCCCGGGGGCCCGCCCTTTATCTTTCGCTATTCTTCCGCCAGGCTCCCGAGGTGCTTGGCCAGGAAGCGCTCCATGGCCCGGTAGAAGTCGAACCGGTTCTCCTCGTTGAGGAAGCCGTGCCCTTCGTTGTCCTTCACCATGTACTCCACCTCCACCCCCCGCGCGCGGAGGGCCTCCACGATCTGGTCCGATTCGCTCTTCTTCACCCTGGGGTCGTTGGCTCCCTGGGCAACGAAGAGGGGGGCCCTGATGTTGTCGGCGTGGAAGACGGGAGAAACTGCCTTCAGCAGGTCCCTGTCCTTCTCGGGGTGGCCGATCTGCTCGTAGAGCATCTGCCGTCCGAGTTCCCAGTAGGGAGGAATGGTCTCCAGGAGGGTGAAGAGGTTGGACACCCCCACGTAGTCCACCCCGCAGGCGTAAAGCTCCGGCGTAAAGGCCAGCCCTGCGAGGACGGCGTACCCGCCGTAGGAGCCCCCGTATATGCCTATCCTGTCAGGATCGGCGATTCCCTGCTCAATGAGCCATTTTACGCCGTCGGTGATGTCGTCCTGCATTGCCCGTCCCCATTGTTTGAAGCCGGCTTCCCAGAAGGCCCTGCCGTAGCCCGTGGAGCCCCGGAAGTTCATCTGGAGCACGGCGAGCCCCCGATTCGCGAGGAACTGGACCTCGCTGTCGTATCCCCAGGTGTCCCGTGCCCACGGCCCGCCGTGGGGGTTGATCACCACGGGGAGGTTTCTTCCGTCGCTTCCGGCGGGGAGGGTGAGGTAGCCGTGAATGGTGAGTCCGTCCCGGGCAGTGTACTTCACCGGCTTCATAGGGGCGAGCCTGTCTTCCGGCAGCCATGGGCTGAGGTCGGCCAGCTTCCGGAAGTCCTTTGTCTTCATGTCGTAAAAGTAATATGCTCCAAGGGTCCGGTCGCTTCCCGCGTGGAGGAGGACCCTGTCTTCCTCTTTGCTCATGGATGCCACGGTGACGACGTACCCGGGAAGGCGGGACTCGAGTTCCTTCTGGAGGCCCGCCCGCTCTTCGTCGAAGAAATGGTACCGGAACCGGTCGGTGGTGTAGCCGGTTCCCGTGATCACCTTCCGTTTTTTCGACAGGAACAGGGTGTACACGTCCACTTCGGGGTGCTCGAAAACGAGCTCCTCGTTCTTCGCCTTTTCAGGGTCGAAGACGAAGATGGCCGATGTATTCCTTCCCACGTTGGATGAGACGTAGAGCTTTTTGTTGTCGAAGGTGAAAAAGAGGGGAGAAACGCTCTCCCGGAAGTCGGTGGTGAGGAGCGTCCTGAAGGGGTAATCCTCCCTTTCCCGGTAGAGGAGGGACTGGTTGACCCCCTCGGTCCGGATGGCCACCCGGAGCTTTCCCTCGTGGTCGGTCATCCACTCCTCGATGTCCCCGGGGTTTTCCTCGAGGAGGATCAGTTCACCGGTGGCGATGTTCAGCCGGTAGACGTCGAAGAGCCGGGGATCCCTCCGGTTCATCCCGATGAGAACCTCGTCGTCGATCTCGTCGAGACGGTCCACGATGGTGGCCCGGACTCCCTCGAAGGGGGTGAGATCCCTCGCCTCGGACCCTCCGGCGTCCACGGCGTACAGATGGTAGTTTTCGTCTCCGCCGGAGTCCTGCAGGTAGAGAATCCGGTCGTTCCCGGCCCAGAAATAGGACAGGATGTCCCGTTCCGTGGCGGACGTGATTCGTGTCGCTGTTTCCTCTCCTATTTTCTGGACGAAAATGTTCATCCGTCGCTCCCAGGAGGCCCGCCAGGATATGCGCGACCCGTCGGGGGATATCTGGAATCCGCTCCTGTCGGGATTCCGGAAAAAGTCCTCCAGGGGAATGAGCTCGCCGGCCGCACGCGCCGGGGACGAGAAAAGGGAGAAGACCAGAAGAGACGCCGTTCCCAGAAGAAGAATAGGTTTCATCATCGCTTATTCCCCCATGATTTTGACGACCACGCGCTTTCTGCGCCTGCCGTCGAATTCCGCGTAAAAACACTGTTCCCAGGGTCCGAGATCGAGCTTTCCGCCGGTCACCGGCAGGATCGCCTGGTGGTGGACCATGATCCGCTTCAGGTGTGCGTCCCCGTTGTCCTCTCCCGTGCGGTGGTGGGCGTAGGAGGGATCCTCGGGGGCTGTTTTCTCCAGCCACTCCATGATGTCCCGGTGAATCCCGGGTTCGTCGTCGTTCACAATTATCCCGGCGGTGATGTGCATGGCCGAGACAAGCATCATCCCGTCCGAAACACCGCTGCGCCCGAGAATCTGCTCGAGCTGCGGCGTGATGCGGACCAGTTCCTTTCGTTTCTTCGTTTCGAACCACAGATATTCCGTATGAATTCTCATTGAATGCCTCCTTTCCCGGGTATCGGACGCAGGGATATGGTAACATAAATCCGCAGCGGAAAAAACCGGCGGACGGTTTTGCCGGAAGGGTTCCGCGGAAGGGTTCCGCGGAAGGGAGGTCAGACCTGTGAAAAACAGCCCGAGGAGCGGAAGTGAAGGAATTCCCTTTCCCGGAGAGGACGTGGTCTCCTTTCTCCTCTCCTATATCGGAGAAACGGACGACATCGTTACG
>NZ_JAESIH010000033.1:0-54418 GCF_016756745.1 Aminivibrio sp. | reverse complement strand
CCGCGGAAGGGAGGTCAGACCTGTGAAAAACAGCCCGAGGAGCGGAAGTGAAGGAATTCCCTTTCCCGGAGAGGACGTGGTCTCCTTTCTCCTCTCCTATATCGGAGAAACGGACGACATCGTTACGGTGAAAGACAGGAACCTGACCATTCTCTATCTCAACAGTGCGGGGGCCGCCTTCCTCGGGGTTTCCCAGGAAGAAGGGAAGGGCCGCAGGTGCTTCGAGCTGCTCGGAAGGCAGGAACCTTGCAGCGGATGCCTGTCTGCGCCTGCGGCTGAAACGGGGCGGTTTCAATTGCGGGAAGTGTTTATCCCGGAGAGGGACGCATGGTTCGAGGTGAAGAGCCGGCCGGTCCGGAACGCCGACGGCGAAACGGTTGCCCTGGTGGAGGTTCATCGGGACTGCTCGGAAAGGAAAAGGGCGAAGGAGAAGCTTGTCGGGGCTATGAGCGAGCTTGAGGCGAAGAACAGGGAGCTGGAGGAGGAGAGAAAACGGGCCGAAGGCCTGGCCGAGGAGGCCGGAAGGGCGGAAAATGTGAAAAGCGCCTTCCTGGCGAACATGAGCCACGAAATCCGCACTCCGCTGAACGGAATCCTCGGGATGACCGATCTCCTTCTGGATTCACCCTTGCCGAAGGAACAGGAAGAATGCGCCGAGACCATACGGAGGAGCGCCGAACACCTGCTGTCGCTGGTGGACGAAATCCTCGACCTGTCGAAGCTTGAGGCGGGAAAGCTTGTCCTGGAATCGGTCCCCTTCGATTTGAGAGAGATGGTGGAAGATCTGGTCACAGAGACGGCGGTTCGGGGAGCGGGAAAGGGGCTTGACACGGCCTTTTCCGTGGACCCTTCCGTTCCGTCCGTCCTGCAGGGCGACCCGGTGCGTACCCGCCAGATACTGGGGAACCTCCTGGGGAACGCCGTGAAATTCACGCTGTCCGGTGAGGTGCGGCTGGACGTCTCTCCCGTGGATTCGGGAATCAAGGGTCTCGTGCTTCGCTTTTCCGTGTCCGACACGGGCATCGGTGTTCCTGAAAACGCTGCGGGGACGCTCTTTCAGCCCTTTTCCCAGGGAGATCCTTCCATGACCCGCCGGTTCGGGGGGACGGGACTTGGCCTTTCCATCTGCAGGAGGCTCGTGGAGGCCATGGGAGGATCCTTGGGAATGACCCCCCGCAGCGGCGGCGGATCGGTTTTCTGGTGCGAACTGCCCTTCGGCAGGGTACCCTTCGGCGAGGCGGAAGACCTGCCGGTGGACCAGCACCTAATGGGGCTTCCCGTGGTTCTGGCGGGGGGCGGGGCCTCCTGGCAGGCTGAAGCGTCCGGCCTGGCAGGGAAGTGGCTCTGTTCCGTCCGGAGCGCGGACAGCCCGGAGGACCTGAGAAACCTGCTTGAGAAACGGTTCGGGAGAGACGGGGAAGGGCGGTGCGCCGTTTTCATCGACCGGGACCTGCTGAGAAAGGAAGCGGCCTGGGCTCCAACCCGGCTCCCGGCTGACCTCCGGAGGGGTGCCCTGTTCTTTTCCGTAGACCCCCCGGGGACATTCCCGGAGACGGGGTACCTTCTCCGGGAGGGGCTCGCCGGCCGGATAAGCGCCCCGATACGGCGGGGGCCCTTTCGTGAAGCCGTTCTCTCCGCTGCTGAGACTGACCGGGGAAAGGGGCAGGGTTCCCCCGGCGGCTCTGAACAGACGGGAAGTTCTCGGAGTGCTCTTCTCCCGGCCAGGGTTCTGATTGCCGACGACAGCCGTGTGAACAGAATGGTGGCGGAACGGATGTTGCAGAAGCTCGGCTGTTCCGTCACCGGGGCGGCGGACGGAGAAGAAGCCCTCCGCATCTTGGAAACAGAGAGGTTTGACATTGTTCTCATGGACGTCCAGATGCCGGGAAAGGACGGCCTTGACGTCACATCCGCCCTTCGGAGCCCGGAATGGACCGGATGCAACGGCTCCGTTCCCGTGATCGCCATGACGGCCCATGCCCTGCCGGGAGACCGGGAGAAGTGTCTGGCCGCAGGAATGGACGATTATCTTCCGAAGCCGGTCAGGTTCAGGGATCTCGAAGAAAAACTCTCGATCCATCTGTCCCGGCGCAGGCCGGAGCAAAGCGACGCCCCGGCGGAAGGAATCGACGGAGTGTACTGCAGGGAAGAAGCCGTACGGAGGCTGAACATCGAGGGAGAGGAACTCGATGCTCTTGCGGGGGAATATCTCGAGGATGCCCTTGAGATTCTTGACCGGATGGCAGACGCGGAAGAGCGGGGGGACGGGAAGGCGGCGGCTGAGGCCGCCCACACCCTGAAGGGGATGTCGGCCAACATCGGGGCGGAAAGAGTCCGGGCAGCGGCCTGGAGAGCGGAGAAATCGTGGCGGGAGGACGGGAACGGCGCCCCTATGGCGGAAGTCCTCCGGACGGAACTCCGGAACTTCGGAAATGTTCTCGGCCGGGTCCGTGAAAGGAGGAATCGGCATGAAGACCGATGAGCGGAGGCGGATGATCGCCGCAGAACTCTCCGGGGCGGGAGAGGCGGTCACGGGAAGTGACCTGGCCTCCCGGTTCGGCGTCAGCAGGCAGGTGATCGTCCAGGACATGGCGGTGCTCCGGGCGGAAGGCCTTCCCGTGACGGCCACCCCCAGGGGCTATATCCTGATGCGCCCCGAAGGGACGGGAAAGCTTGTGAAGACCGTGGTCACAAGGCACAGGGACTACGAATCCATGGAGGAGGAGCTCCTGATCATGGTGGGCTGCGGGGCGAAGGTGCTCAACGTCATCGTGGAGCATCCCCTCTACGGGGAAATCACCGGCAATCTCATGCTCTCCACTCCCGCCGACGTGGCCCGTTTCATGGAGTCCATCAGGAAGAGCGCAGGGGAACCTCTCTCCTCCCTGACGGGGGGCGTTCACCTCCACACCCTGGAAGTGGACGGCGAGGAGGTATGGGAGCGTCTGCTCGTCAGACTCGATGAAAAGAACTACTTGCCGGAGGGAAAATAAGGGTGTATCCTTTACATGTGACAAGACACCTGTAAAGGAAGTGGTCCAATGGCAGGAACGGCGTCTTCTCCTTTTCGGGGGTACCTGATCAAGGTCTTGAACGGGATGGCCCTCGGCCTTTTTTCCTCCCTCATCATCGGTCTTATCCTCCGGCAGTGCGGCCAACTGCTCTCCCTCCCCCACCTCGAACACTTCGGCCGGGTCGCCCAGCTCCTCATGGGCCCCGCCATCGGCGCCGGGGTTGCATTTGCCGTCGGGGCACCGCCCCTGGGCATTTTTTCCTCTCTCATCGCCGGGGCCGTGGGTGCAGGGACCTTTTCCGGCACTGCCGCCGCCGTAGGCGAGCCTGTGGGCGCCCTCGCGGCCTCCTGGGCGGGAGCGGAAGTGTCCCGGAGGGTCGCCGGAAAAACGAGCGTGGATATCGTGCTCGTTCCCGCCGCCACCATAGTCGCCGGCGGCGCGGTGGGTGTGGTCGCTGGTCCTGCGGTCGCCCGGATGATGTACTGGCTCGGCAGCGCCATCAACGCCGCCGCCGCCCTTCACCCCTTTCCCATGGGGATTGTCCTTTCCGTCGCCATGGGAATGATCCTCACCCTGCCCATCAGCAGCGCCGCCCTGTCCATTTCCCTGGGGCTTTCCGGCCTTGCCGCGGGAGCCTCCACGACGGGGTGCTGCTGCCAGATGATCGGCTTCGCCGTGGCGAGTTTCCGGGAGAACGGAACGGGAGGGCTCATCGCCCAGGGGCTGGGCACCTCCATGCTCCAGATTCCCAACATCATACGGAACCCTTGGATCTGGGTTCCCCCCACTGCGGCGGCGGCCGTGCTCGGCCCCCTTTCCACCGTGGTCTTCCGGATGGAGAACAGCCCCGTCGGTGCCGGCATGGGAACCAGCGGCCTGGTGGGACAGGTCTCCACCCTCGCTGTCATGGGCTCCTCAGCCTGGCCGGGGATTCTGCTGCTTCACTTCCTTCTCCCCGCTGTACTTTCTCTTCTCTTCTCGGAAATTCTCAGGAGGACGGGACACATCCGGCCCGGCGACATGAAATTTGAAAAATAAAGGGGCAGCGGACGCTGCCCCTTTTCCAGTGCCGCCTGGTTTCCGTAGAGGAGGTCACCCCAGTACAAGCACTCTCCGGGCTACTTCGAAGTAGAGCAGCAGCCCCAGGATGTCCACCACGGTGGTAATGAAGGGACCGGACATGACTGCCGGGTCGATGTCCAGTTTTTTCGCCGCGAAGGGGAGGAAGGCTCCCACCATGTTGCCCAGCATGACCACCCCCACCACGGACACCGCCACGGTGAAAGCCACGCCGTACCCCGTCCCCATGGTCCAGGCCCGGATAGAGGCCGGCACCGCGAGAGAAACCCCCAGGAGCAGGCCTGAGACTGCCTCCTTCGAAATGACCCTGAAAAGGTCCCCCCTGACGATTTCCCCCACAGTAAAGCCCCGGATCACAAGCGTAGCAGCCTGGGTGCCCGTGTTTCCGCCGGTGCCCGTGAGGAGGGGGATGAAGAAGGCGAGGGCCGCCACACTTTCGAGGGCGAAGGAGTAATGCTTAAGGATGAAGGACGAAAAAAGCTGGGTGACGATGCAGACGAGCAGCCAGGTCAGCCGCTTTCGGGTGAGGGTCAGGATCCCCGCGTCCAGGTAGCTTTCGTCCACTGGGGAGATACCGGCCATACGCTCGAAGTCCTCGGTGGCCTCCTCTTGGACGATGTCCGGAATGTCGTCGAAAGTGAGTATGCCCACGAGGCGGTGTTCCCTGTCTACCACGGGGACGGTCTGGAGGTCGTATTTCGACATGATCCTCGCCGCTTCTTCCTGGTCGGTAGTCGGACATCTCCTCGATGATGCCCGCCGCTTCCGAATCGGTGAAGCTCCCGAGAAGCTCCTCCCGTTCGGTTCCCTCGAGAAATTCGAAGACTTCGATGGCGAGATCCTTGGGAAGGAGGCGGAAGAGGAAGACCCGCTCCGCGGGTGCCTTCTCCGCCGGAACTTCTGCGATGTCCGCGGGTTCCATGGCGCTCAGCAGTTCCTTCAGGTTCTTGAACTGCTTCCGTTCGAAGAGTTTTTCAACGCTTGCGAGAAACTTGTTCCGGGTGTCCTTCATGACCCTTCCCCCCTGTCCCATGGCCTGTACGGAAACGCATCCGCGCGGGGCGTCCTCCGTGCCTTTTCATTTCGACCGGTTCATTATGCGGGATGTCCGGCGGTTACACACTTCCGGCATGCGCCGGCATTCCGCCGAAGGGAGGTCGGGCGGCGCTGCTACGTCGCTGTGGAATCCTCTACAGGGTGCGGTCCACTGTCCATGATGCCGTCTCCTTGAAATGGGCAGGATTGGAATCAACGGGAAAAAACTATCACAAAGGAAAAGAAATGTCGAGGCGAAGAAGCCCGGAACGAAATAGCGGGCCGGCCCTGAAGGTCGGCCCGCTATTTTCAGTCCACCTTGTTCCTGCTCTTCTTGAAATGGCCCGAAAAAGCCGGAACCATGAGAAGAATGGTAATGGCCCAGAGAAGCAGACAGAGGGGCCGCTCAAAGAAAATCATGGGGGAGCCTGCGGCCATGATGAGGGACTGGCCGAAGCCCAGTTCCGCAATGGGGCCGAGGATGAGCCCCAATACAAGGGCCCCTGTGGAGAATCCTCCCTTTTCGAGGAAGTAGCCGACGACACCGAAGCCGAACATGAGCCACACGTCGAACATGTTGTTGTTGATGGCGTAGCTGCCGATGACCGAAAGAACGGCGATGCCAGGAATCAGGAGAGCGTTGGGGGTGGAGGTCACCCGGGCGAAGTAGGGGGCCATGTAGATTCCCAGCACCAGGAAGATGATATTGGCCAGGAAGAGGGAGATGATGAACCCGTACGTCATGGTCCCGTACTTGGAGAACAGCTCCGGTCCCGGGATGAGCCCATGGATCATGAGACCTCCCATGAGAGCCGCCGCCACGCTGTTTCCCGGAATTCCGAGGGTCAGCAGGGGAATGAGGGACCCGCCGACGCAGCCGTTGTTGGCGCTTTCGGAGGCGGCCACTCCCTTGGGGTTCCCCTTGCCGAAGGTGTCTGAATCCTTCGAGCTCTGCTTCGCGAAGTTGTAGGAAATGAAGGAAGAAATGGTCGCACCTGCACCGGGAAGCATTCCCACGATGGTCCCGATGATGCCCCCCCTGACGATGGTAGGGGCGAGTCCTTTCGGAAGCCTGCTCCGCTTGATTGAAGAGATGGTGTCGCTCAGGTCGTTCACGATGCGGATCTCCGCCGTCAGGTCCAGGATCTGGCTTACGGAAAAGAGGCCGATGAGAGCCGGCATGAAGGGGATGCCGTCGTAGAGGTCCACGATGTTGAAGGTGAAGCGCATGTAGCCCGAGAGGGGATCCATGCCGACAGTGGCCAGAACGAGGCCGAGAAATCCGGAGATCAGCCCCTTCACCATGCTGCCCTTTGTCAGGGTGACGATGCTGGAAAGGCCCATGATAGCCAGGACGAAATATTCAGGAGGGCCGAATCGCAGGGAAAATTTGGCCAGGGCGGGGGCCATGAGAAGCAGGGCCACCGTGGAGATGATGCCGCCCCAGAAGCTGGCCCAGGTGGCCACGGTGAGCGCCGTGCCGCCCTTGCCCTGCCTGGTCATGGGATAGCCGTCGAAGGCTGTGGCGGCGGCGGCGGGAGTGCCCGGCGTGGAGAGGAGGATGGAGGATATGGCTCCTCCGTACATGCCTCCGCTGTAGACTCCGCCCATGATGGCAAGGCCCATGAGAGGGTTCATGCCGAAGGTGACCGGGATGAGCAGGGCCACTGCCATGGTGGCGGTGAGGCCGGGTATGGCGCCCACAATGATGCCGACCACGGTGCCGGAAAAAATGGCGAAGAGAACGCCGGGGTTCATCAGTTCCGAAAGCGCGGGCAGAAAGAATTCAGTCATGGTCTATTCTCCCCAGATGCCCATGGGTATGGGTACCCCAAGGAAATGAACGAACACGAGCCGGACGAAGCCAAGGATCAGGGCGGTCCCCAGGAGAATGAAGACGGGGCGCCTGAAGCCGAGCATCCAGGACAGAGCGACCATGAAAAGGGCGCTGGCCGGGAAAAAGCCGAGGTAGGATGTAAGTATTCCGTAGGCTGCCATGGATGCCACTGTCAGTGTGAAATTCTTCGGTGAGCGGACCCACCGGACATGGGAATCGGGCGACGGTGTCTTCTGCAGGAAAAGGATCAGGGACAGCACCGCGAGCATTCCCGCCAGGAAAAAGATATACCGGGCCGCATCCGCGGCCCGGTCGGGAAAGCTGTTTGCCCCAAGGAACAGGGCGGCGGAAAGTCCCAATCCTCCGACCGCGAAGAGACGGTTCATGGAAGATCGGGTCATGGAATGAGCCTCGATCTACCAGGGGTCCTTCTCGTAGGCCTTGTTGGTGATCACAAGAAGGTCTTCAAGGTACGCCTTGTACTCCCCGGGAGTCATCACGTTCATCTGCAGCTGTCCCTTGGCCGCTGCCTGGAATTCCTCGTCGGCAAGGACTTTCTCGAAGGTTTCCACGAGTTTCTTCAGGGCATCCTCGGGAATGCCCGCGGGAGCGGCGAATCCCCTGGACGAGTCGGAGATTACCTTGTAGCCCAGTTCGGTGAAGGTGGGGATTTCGGGCACGTTGGGGTGTCTCTTGGCGGTCATTATGGCCAGGACCCGGATTTCGCCGGCCTTGAGGTTCGACTCGATCTGGGAGAGGTTCATGAATCCCATGGATACGTGTCCCCCCATGACGGTGGCCTTGGCGTTGGAGGATCCCGTGGAGGGAACGCTCTTCACGGTACAGCCCGTGGCCTCGTTGAACTGGGCGAGGGCGAAGGCGTCGTCGCTGCCGGGGCCGGACGTGGAGCCGGTGAGGGTCCCGGGAGCCGCCTTATCGGCGTCGATGATGTCCCGGATGGAATTGAAGGGGCTGGAAGCGGGGACTACCAGGACGCCTGGGTCGGTGACAAAGTTGAACAGCATGGCGAAGTCATCGAGGGTATACTTTGCCCGCTTGGCGGAAATGTGGGCCGTCACGTGAGGCGTGTACAGGGTTCCGATGGTGTAGCCGTCCTTTTTCGCCCGAGCGAGGGCATCGAAGCCCCTCAGGCCGCCGGCGCCGTCGATGTTGTTGATCACGAAGGGCTGGGGGAAGTACTTCTCGGCGAACTTGGCGAAGAGCCTCGCCATGGTGTCGGTGCCGCCGCCCGCGTTGGACGCCACGATGATGGTGACCGGCTTCGTCGGGTATTCCGCGGCGAGGGCCGCCCCCGTTCCGAGGGCGAGACACAGAACGAGAATAGCCAGAACCATTTTTTTCATAGTATCGTCTCCTTTCAGAATTGGGGTCCTTTGATCCGTGCTTCCGTGTCGTTCTCCGGCGTCAACCTCCTTTGCTTTCGGAGAGGGCTTTTTTCTTCTTCTCGAGAAGGGGTTTCAGCCGCTCTCCCTTGACCATGAAGAACACCCGTTCCGCCACGTTTGTGGCGTGATCGCCTATCCTGGCGAGATGACGCGCCACCCAGAGGAGCCCGGCGGCGCACTGGGCGGTGGCCAGGTCTCCTTCGGGCTTGTTGCCGATGATGAGAAGGAGTTCGTCGAAAATGTTTTCGTAGAGGATGTCAAGCTCATCGTCCCTGAGGCAGACGTCCTCGGCGAGGGCGGTGTCGTTCTCTTCGAAGGACTTGAGGGAGTCGGCCACCATCTCCGCGGCAATGACCTTCATCTTCGGGATGTCCACCAGCGGCTTCAGAAGAGGATACCGGTTCAGGGTCTTGGCCTTTTTCGCGATGTTCACGCCTTGGTCGCCGATGCGCTCGAGGTCGGTGATGATCTTCAGGACGGCGAAAACAAACCTGAGGTCCTCCCGGACGGGCTGGCGCATGGCGATGGAACTCAGACATTCCTGGTCGATGGATGCCTCGAGATCATCTATGGCATCATCCGAACGGATGACTTCGTCCGCCAGGGCGTCGTTCCGCTCTATCAGTGAACGGACAGCGCCGGAGAACGCCTCGCTCGCCATGGACCCCATCTCACGGACCATGGAAATGATTTTCGCCCTGTCGGCGGAATACAGAAGGGATTCAACCTTCTCGTTTTTCTTCCGGAACATCTCTACAGTCCCTCCCTCCTCGGTACAGCCTGCCTCCGGGAAGTACCTTTTCTTTCCGGGCGCCCTGCGGGGGCCCTTGCCCTGAAAGCGGGAGAAAAGTCTTCAGCGATGTTACAGGCATGTAACGATAATGTTACAACTTACGGCGTACCGGGAGGATTGTCAAGAAGCGAATTCCCCCCTAAATCCGCAGGTTTTTCAGGCAGAGGGAATGTCGCCGGGCATAAGGTGAATTCGCCCCGCCAGGGGCGAAGAGATTATCCCCTGGGGGAGGGCGCCCGGGGGAGAGAAACCGACACGGATGTCGGTTTCACAAGCAGGCAACCGGCGAACGCAGGGAGCCGTGTTGATCGCTTGGGCAGTTGTCAAGGATGACAATCTGCACCCCCCGCCCAAGCGTTCCCCGGTGACACTCCCCGCTGCCTGCGGATTTAGGTCCCTATTTTCAGGCGGCGAAGGGGGATAAATCCTCTTTCTCAGGGTCATTTTTTCTATGGTAGAATTGTCTCGGTATTTCAGTCGGATAATCCATGGGAAACAAGCCGGAGGAGAGAAAAATGAAGAGAACGTTCGTACGGTGCGTCATAAAGGGAAAAAGAGAAACGGGGCTGGTGGAGAACGGCATCATCTACCGGCTGGAAGGTGATATGTTCGGCGAATGTTCCCGGGGCCCCGCCCTCGGGTCGGTGGACGAGGCGGAGCGTTTCCTTTCCCCTGTCGAGCCCTCCAAGGTAGCGGCGGTGGGACTCAATTACCGGGACCACGCCATCGAGGTGGGTCTTCCCATCCCCGGGGAACCCCTTCTGTTCCTGAAGCCTTCCACCACGGTCATTGCCCACGGCGACCCAGTGGTTTATCCCGGACACATGTCGGAGCGTGTGGACTACGAAGCCGAGCTCGCGGTCGTCATCGGCAGAAAATGTTCCTCCGTGGAACCCGATGAGGCGAAGGACTGCATCCTGGGCTACACCTGCGCCAACGACGTCACGGCTCGGGACCTCCAATCCAGGGACGGACAGTGGACCCGGTCCAAGGCCTTCGACACCTTCTGCCCCCTCGGACCGTGGATCGTCGCCGGTATTGACCCCTCCGACCTCGAGATCGGCATGTACCTGAACGGGAAGCAGGTCCAGCACTCCAGGACGAGCAACTTCATCTTCCCCGTGGACGTGCTGGTGAGCCACATCTCGAAAGTCATGACCCTCCTGCCGGGCGACGTGATCATTACCGGCACCCCGTCGGGCATCGGGCCCGTGAAAAAGGGTGACGTCATGCAGGTGAAGATCGAAGGGATCGGAACCCTGGAAAACGTTGTGGAGTAGCGGGGCGAAAAGTCCTTCCGAGACGAATCAGCCGCAAAAACGGTCCCCCGGCGGGGCCGTTTTTCATTCGTGAAGCTTCCTCTTTTGCGGAAAAATGGCGGAGGGCAGAGGATTCGAACCCCTGGGGCTTTCGCCCAGCTGATTTCAAGTCAGCCACCATAGACCACTCGGACAGCCCTCCGCGGAACGAGGAGATTATACATGTATTTTCCGTTGTTGCCAACGGATGAAGGAGCGACGCAGGCGAATTCTGCGGAGAGTATAATGGTCGGGAGTGGACCGATTTTTCTCGTGAGGTGATTCCTGGTGAAAAAAGAAGAGATTCTTGAGAGGTTCGTATGCACTCCGTCAAGGGTGGCGGTGGTGGGAGCCTCGCCGAAGGAGGACCGCCCCGTCTTCCGGGTCATGAGTTATCTTGCGGGGGCGGGCTTCACCCTCTACCCCGTGAATCCAGGGTATGCGGGGACGGAGATCCTGGGGAGACCCTGCGTTGCCGGGCTCGAATTTCTCGAAGGTGAGGTTGACGTGGTCGCCCTGTTCCTTTCGGCGAAACAGCAGGAAAATGTGGCGGCCGACCTGGAGAAGCTGTCTTCACGGCCCGTGGTCTGGTTCCAGCCGGGGGCGGAGAATGAAGAACTCGCCGCAGAGCTGGAGGGGAAAGGATATGATGTGGTGCCGTCGGACTGCCTCATGGCCGCCCACATGAACAAATGCAGGTGATAATAATTTCTCGATCCTGAAGCCATCAGGATGATCCTAAATCCGCAAATTTTTCAGGCAGAGGGAATGTCGCCGGGCATAAGGTGAATTCGCCCCGCCAGGGGCGAAGAGATTATCCCCTGGGGGAGGGCGCCCGGGGGAGAGAAACCGACACGGATGTCGGTTTCACAAGCAGGCAACCGGCGAACGCAGGGAGCCGTGTTGATCGCTTGGGCAGTTGTCAAGGACGACAA
Source organism: Aminivibrio sp. (assembly GCF_016756745.1). NCBI lineage: Bacteria > Thermotogati > Synergistota > Synergistia > Synergistales > Aminobacteriaceae > Aminivibrio > Aminivibrio sp. The sequence continues at coordinate 43,020 of NZ_JAESIH010000033.1, read as the reverse complement.
TCTGCACCCCCCGCCCAAGCGTTCCCCGGTGACACTCCCCGCTGCCTGCGGATTTAGGATGATAAAAAATTCTTGCCCCCAGGTGCAAATTTGTATATAATCACAGAAAAAACCGCACTTGCCTCCCTAACTCCTGAGTATTTTCCGCTGTCTTTCCCCGGGAGGAAGAAATCCGCACCGCAGAGGAGGTAATTCCGATGTCCTCCGAATATCCGTACGCCCTGAGGGTCAGGTACGGCGATACCGATCGGATGGGAGTCGCCTATTACGCAAATTATCTCTACTGGTTCGAGGTGGGCCGGACGGAATTCTGCCGCGCCCACGGAAAATCCTACGCCGACTGGGAGGATGAGGGTATTTTCCTTCCCGTGGTGGAATCCCACTGCCGCTACAAGCATCCTGCCAGGTACGAGGACGAAATTACAATTTTCACGAAAATCGGTGAAGTGAAGGCATCGTCCATAGTTTTTGAATGCCGCATTGAACGGGCCGCCGACGGCAAGCCCATCGCTTCGGGATGGACCCGTCATGCCTTCGTGGATCGGAACGGAAGGCTTCTGAGAGGAGATAACCCCCTGCGCCGGTGGATCGAGGCGCTGGCGGGATGACGGAGGTGTCGCGTACAGTGAGCACGAAAGCCATACTGTTGGGAAACGAGGCAATCGCCAGGGGAATTGTTGAAGCGGGGTGTCTTGTGGCGTCCGCCTACCCGGGAACGCCATCGTCCGAAATACTGCCTGCGGTGGCGAAGTTCGCCGACGAACTGGGCTCCCCCATGGCGGTCGAGTGGGGCGTGAACGAAAAGGTGGCCTTTGAGGTGGCCGCCGCCGCCTCCTTCACCGGCGCCCGCTCCTGTGCCGTCATGAAGCAGGTGGGGCTGAACGTGGCGGCCGACCCCTTCATGAGCGCCGCCCACTTCCAGCTCAAGGGCGGTATGCTTCTCGTCGTGGCCGACGATCCGGGGCCCCACAGCTCCCAGACTGAACAGGACAGCCGCTATTTCGCCATGTTCGCCAAGGTCCCCTGCTTCGATCCCTGTTCCGCCGCAGAGGCGAGGGAGATGGTCTTCGACGCCTTCGACCTTTCCGAGCGGTTCGGCATCATCACAATGCTCCGCCCTAGTGTCCGGGTGGACCACTGCCGCCAGGACGTGGAGCTCGGTGAGCTTCGTCCGCCGAAGGGGCAGGTGAAGTTCGACAAGGAACCCTCCCGGTGGGTCTGCCTTCCCGCCAGCGTGAAGGTGAACCATCCCCGGCTGAACGCCAAGGTGGAGGAGATTCGGGCTGCCTTCGAGACGGAGTTCGAAAAGTACAACTACGAAGTCCCCTCGAAGGAAAAGAGCGTCCTGGGCATCGTGGCCTCCGGGGTCTGCTTTTCCGTAGTCAGCGACATCCTGAAGGGGTGGGGCCGGGAGGATGTGGCGGTGCTCAAGATCGGCACGCCCCATCCCCTGCCGGTGAAGATGGTGACCGATTTCATCTCCCGCCAACCGAAGGTGCTTTTCCTCGAAGAAACATACCCGGTGATGGAAATGCAGCTTCCCGACAGAACGGGCATCCTCGGCCGGTGGAACGGGATCGTTCCCGGGGCCGGAGAGCTTCTTCCGGAGACTGTCGCGGACATTCTCGCAAAGATCCTCGGGATGGATCATCCCGCAGGGGAAGGATCGCCCCTTCTCAGACAAGCCATGGAGGAGCTGAAGATCACCCCCAGGAAGCCCATGCTCTGCCCCGGGTGCCCCCACCGGGCGAGCTTTTTTTCCATCAGGCAGGCCCTGCCCAACGCGGTAAACCCCTCGGACATCGGCTGTTATACCCTCGGAGTAAACCAGAAGGCAGTGGATGCCGTGATGGACATGGGAGCCTCGGTAACCATGGGATCCGGATTTTTCCTTGTCCACAAGGCTGCGGGGATGGAACGCCCCATCGTGAGCACCATCGGGGATTCCACCTTTTTCCACATGGGGCTGCCCGGTCTGGCGAGTGCCGTTTACAACAGGCATGCTTTCGTTCTCGCCATACTGGACAACAGCACCACCGCCATGACGGGCGGACAGGCGAACCCGGCGGTGGGCGAAAAGCTCAGGAAGGGAGACGCAGGCCGGAAAGTGGATATCGAGGCCGTCTGCAGGGGCTGCGGCGTGACCTTCGTCAGGACTATCGAGGCCTATGACGTCGGCGCTGGAAAGGAAGCGGTGAAGGAAGCCTGGGAGCACGCGAAATCACGCTCGGAACCGGCGGTGATCATTTTCAGGCATCCCTGCATGCTCCTCCGTCCCCAGCAATCGGCGGTCCAGGTGAAGGTGGACCCGGAAAAGTGCATCGGCTGCAAGTTCTGCATCAATTTCTTCAACTGTCCCGGCCTCGTCTTCGATGAGAAGAAGAGCAAGGCATACATCGACGAGCGGTTTTGCGTGTCCTGCGGGGTCTGTGTTTCCGTCTGCCCCCACGGGGCCATAGGGGAAATTTCCGGGGAGGGAGAATAACATGCAGTACGTCATTGTGGGCATCGGCGGCCAAGGCATTCTTTTCGCGAGCAAGGTCCTCGGGAAGATCGCCCTCGAACGGGGCGAATCCGTCATCGGGAGCGAAGTGCACGGCATGGCCCAGCGGGGCGGGTCGGTGATCAGCCATTTCAAGGTGGGGGATTACCGGAGTCCTCTCGTCATGGCCGGAGAAGCGGACATCCTCCTCGCCTTCGACCAGAACGAGGCGGTGCGGAACCTCCATTTCCTGAAGAAGAAGGGCAGTCTCGTGGTGAACGTCCACGACCGGGCAGCCCTGGAGAACTCCGCTCTCGCCGGAATGATCCGGGACAGGGAGATCTCGGTCCATTCCCTGGAAGGGTATGCCCTGCTGAAGGAGCACATGGGAGGAAATTTCCTCTTTCTTAACGTGCTCCTCATGGGGGCCATGTGCGGCGCCGGGGTGAGCGGTCTTTCCTTAGGAGAGGTCTCCCGGGCGGTGAAGGAACTTTCTCCTCCCCAATTCCAGGATGCCAACATGAAGGTCCTGGCACTCGGGGCGGAGGCCATCAGCGGCGGGAGGTAAGGTTGGAGCGTACTGGAAAGGGGGGGCGTTTCCGGTCTCCCTTTTTTTTGGGTTCGGCCTTCTCCCTGGCGGAACTGCTGGCGGTTCTGGCGATCTGTCTCATCCTCGGCGGCGGAGCGTCCGTGGCTCTCGTCTCCTCTTTTGCGGGGCCTCCTTCCGACGAAACGGCGGTCCGGGAGGGGAAGTACGCCGCCCAGTGGCTGCAGCGGATCTTCCACAAGGCCCTGCTCTCGGGCAGGTCCTTTGTCTTCAGGCTTTCCACCTCCGTGCCCCAGCAAAGACTAAAGATACAGTGGGCCGACGCAAGCGAAGAAATCTATGACGGAAAGGGGCGCGTCTGGTTCACGAATCACAGTGGCATTCCGGCCTTCTGCACCTACTCGCCGAAGTGGAACACCATTTCTCCGGCGTTCACCATCGAGGCGGGATCTTCCCCGGACCGGAGGCGCCCCCTCAAGTACATTGTAGTTACCCCCTTCTGCAAGGTATCCTACAGGGATGACCCTCCCCGGGATTGAAAGACACCTTCTTTCGGGGTATAAAGAGAAACCGGCGTTCCCGTTTTTTCGGGAGCGCACATAGGAAACGGAGGTTGTCCTGATGGCGCCAGCTGTAAAACCATGGTGGAGGGAGACGATCGAGACGGTGCTGTGGGCACTCGTCCTCGCTATCGTGCTCCGTACGTTTGTTGTTCAGGCGTTCTGGATCCCCAGCGGGTCCATGATTCCCACCCTCGAGGTGGGCGACCGCGTTCTCGTGGCAAAATTCTGGTATCACTTCACTGAGCCGAAGCGCGGTCAGATTTTTGTCTTCAAGTATCCCGTGGATCCCAAGCGGGATTTCGTGAAAAGAATCATCGGTCTTCCGGGAGACGTACTCGAAATCCGGGCCGGGATAGTCTACGTCAACGGACAGCCTCTCCGGGAGGAGTACGTGAAGAACCGCGACTCCTTCTCCCTGACGACTGGGCCGATTTTCAAGGAGGTTCCGGTGACGGTTCCCGAGGGCAGTTACTTCGCCATGGGGGATAACCGCCCGAACTCGCAGGACAGCCGGTTCTGGGGATTCGTGCCGAAGCAGAACATCCGAGGGCCGGTTTTTTTCAGGTACTGGCCCCTGAACAGGATCGGGACGGTGGAATGATTGGGACGGACCGTCTGGTATCCCGGCCACATGGCGAAGGGGAAGCGGAAGCTCGCCGAACTCGCCGAAAAGCTGGATATCATACTGGAGGTCCGGGATGCCCGGGCTCCCCTCGTGACGTCCTCTCCCCTGACGGATGAACTCTCCCGGATCTGTCCCGTGGCCGTGGTACTGTCGAAGAAGGACCTGGCCGACGAGAAGGGCACGGCTGCCTGGCTCTCCTGGTTTGCCTCTTCGGGCGGAAAGGCCTGGGCGGTGAACCTGCTCAAGCCCCGGATGGACCAGGTACGGAAGGACCTTGCACCCTTCGGACCCTCCCACAGGGAAGTCCGCCTGGCCGTGGTGGGCATACCGAACGTGGGTAAATCCATGTTCCTGAACGCCCTGGTGGGCAAGTCCTCCGCCCAGGTGGGGGGCATTCCCGGAATCACCAGGGGAGTCTCCTGGTACAAGGGAAAGGGGTTCCTGGCGGTGGATTCGCCGGGCATCCTGGACCCCCGCTCAGGCGATTCAGTACAGCGCTGCCTCGCGTGGCTCGGGAGCAGCAAGTCAGAGGTGATCGGGGGGTATGATCTCATCGCCCTCGACCTGATCTCGGTACTCCGGAGGCGGGGGCTCTGGGCCATGGTGGAGGAGAAGTGGGGCGTTCCCGCACCGGAAGAGCTCTCAGGGGAGGAAATTCTCGAAGCGCTGGGACGGCGGCTCGGGTGCCTTGTCTCCGGGGGGGCCGTGGATATTCTCTCCGCAGGCCGCAAGTTTGTGGAGGCCTTTTCCACCGGCCGGCTCGGTCCGGTGACCCTGGAGCTGCCGGGGGACTCGCCATGGATCTGAACCGATGGGGAAGGATCGCCGGAGCGGATGAAGCGGGACGGGGCCCCCTCGCAGGGCCGGTAGTCGCCGCGGCTGCGGTTCTGACCCCTGCCCAGGAGGAGGAACTGCTCTCCCTGGGGCTCACCGATTCCAAGAAACTCACCCCCCGCAGGCGGGAATTCCTTTTTGAGCGGATGCTCTCTCTGAAAGTTCAGTGGCGGGCCCAGGCCGCCTCTCCGGCGAGGATCGACGGAATGAACATTCTCCGGGCGTCTCTCTGGGCCATGGGGCGGAGCGTGGAGAAGCTTCCCCCCTGCTTCGACACGGTCATAGTGGACGGCACCTTCCCCCTTCCGGGATGTGTCTTCCGCCAGATTCCCCTCCCGAAGGCCGACAGCCTCGTCCCCGCAGCGGCGGCCGCTTCCGTGGCCGCCAAGGTCCTCCGGGACAGGGTCATGGATATCCTTGACGGCCTGTATCCGGGCTATGGTTTCAAAAAGCACAAGGGATACCCGACGGCGGCCCACAGAAAAGCCCTCGAGGTTCTCGGTCCTTCGCCGGTCCACAGGGCCACCTTCACCTGGAGGGCCCCCTGATGGCAGCCCAGGGCATCGGCGGCATCCCCGGTCCGTCGGTCCGTCCCGGCCTTCCCGAGGGGCAGACCCAGCCCCGGGTGGACGGAAGCCCCAGGCAGCCGGGAACCCAGCTTCCCCGGATTGCCGACGGCACGGTGGTGAACGGCCTCGTCCTGGAAGCCCGGGAGGAGGGATCCTATCTTGTCCGGGTGGCCGGACAGGCTCTTCTTGCCCGGGCCAACCTTCCCCTCATCCCGGGGCAGCATTTCCGGGCCGTGTGGGACGCCTCCGGCGACATCCCGGTCCTCCGCCTCTCCGACGGGGAAGCGGCCCTTCTCGGAAAACTCCCCGCGGGGGACCGGGAAATGGCCTCCGCCCTTCTCTCCCGGGGGCTTCCCCTCGACAGCCAGGCCCTCGCCTCCCTGAAAAGCGCCTGGGCCGGCATGGGCGGTCTGCCCTCCCAGCCGGGTCCCCTAGCGGAACTCTGGGCCCGGGGCATTCCCCTCACTGCGGGGAATGTCCAGGTCCTCGCATGGTATTTCAGCCTCGGCGAAAAAGACGCCGCTTCCCTGTGGAAAAGGGTGCGGGATGAAATCAGGAGCCGGGCGGCCAAGGGTGAGAATCCCCTGGCTGTCCTGAAAGAGATGACGGAGGGAGACGACGACCGGGCGGCCTTTCTCCGGGGGCACGCCCTGCTTTCCAGGCCGTCACGGGAAGGGATCGACCCGTCCCTCCTCGCGCCCGCCCTTCTTCCGGCCGGCGAAGGGGAAGGGGCCCTCACGGCACGGATCACCACCGGGGCCTGGAAACGGCAGGGAAAGTCTTTCTGGTCCATTTCCTTCGAGATGGAGGGTGACCGCATCGGGCCCGTCGGGGGAGACGTGGAGAGCGACGGCAAAAATCTCGGGGTTACCCTGAAGGCCGAGCGGAGCGAGACATTCGAAATCTTCCGCATGCGCCGCCGTCTTCTGCGGCAGCAGCTCGGCGACCTTCCCCTGGCGCTGCAGCATATCACCGTGGCCCGGGGGCGGAGAGCGCCCCGGATTCCCTGCAGGGGGCTGGACATAACGGTATGAACGGGAAGGGAAAGAAACGGCTTCAGGCGGCGGCGGTCCGGTACGACGAAAAACATGATGACGCCCCGAGGGTGACCGCCTCGGGAAAGGGATACGTGGCGGAGAAAATCCTCGAGCTTGCCGGGGAGGCGGATGTCCCCGTGGTGGAGGACGCTGTTCTCGTGAGCGCCCTGATGGTGCTGGAGCTCGGCGAAGAGATTCCGGCGGAACTCTACGAGGCCGTGGCCCGAATTCTCGCCTTTATCTACAAACTCGACAAAGGAGAAAAACCATGACGGCGGAACATCTCGAACGGGGACGGCGGGGCGAGGAGATCGCCGCGGCCTTCCTTGCCGGTCTGGGGTGGAAGATACTCGATCGCAACGTGGTCTTCAGGGGAGGGGAGCTTGATCTGGTGGCCCTCTCAGGCGGGGAGCTCGTGGTGGTGGAGGTCAGGACCCGCTCCGAAGGATGGATGCAGCGGGGAGAGGAGTCCGTGGGGCCCCGGAAGCTGGGGCGTCTCGTGCGGGCCGGAAGGCGGTACGTGGAGACCCGGGGGTGGACCGGCCCGTGGAGGATCGACATTCTCTCCGTGACCCTGCACCCCGGGAAAGACCCTACGGTGGAGCGGTTTGAGGATGTCACGGCGGGGGCGTACCTCACGTGAATCCCGTCTGGGGCATCACCCTGAAGGGCATGGAAGCCCTGAGGGTGGAGGTGGAGGCGGAAATCACCGGGGGCCTGTTCGCCATCTCCATCGTCGGCCTGCCCGATGCGGCGGTCCGGGAGTCGAAGGAACGGGTGAGGGCGGCCCTCCGCTCCCTCGGCCTTTCCGTGAGGGGACGGGTTGCGGTGAACCTCGCGCCGGCCGACCTTCCGAAGGAGGGGGCCATCCTGGACCTTCCCATCGCCCTCGGCATCGCCGGGGCCATGGGAAGCATTCCGGAAGTCCCAAAGGCAATCTTTCTCGGCGAGCTGGCCCTGGACGGACGCCTCCGGGGAGTCCGGGGGGCCGTCGGCGCGGCCATTCTCGCCAAGGATACGGGAATTCCGCTCTTCGTCCCTGCGGACAACGCGGACGAAGTCTCCCTGGTGGAGGGGTGCGAAGCCTGGGCAGCCGAAAGCCTGGGCGACATGATCGCCTTTCTTCGGGGTGAAAGGAATCTCACTCCCGTGGTTCCTGCGGTTCTTGAGGCGGAGCCGGTCGTGGCCGACCCTGATTTCGCCGACATACGGGGCCAGTCAGGGGCAAAACGAGCCCTGGAAATAGCCGCCGCCGGGCATCACAACATCCTCTTCACCGGTGCCCCGGGCAGCGGTAAGACCCTTCTGGCCCGGGCACTTCGCGGGATCCTTCCCCCGCTGTCCCGGGACGAGTTTCTTGAGGCCGCCCTTGTCCGGAGCACCCTCGGCGTTCCCTTCGACCGGGGAATGCACCCCCCTTTCAGAACCGTCCACCATACTGCCAGTATCGTCTCCATCTGCGGGGGCGGCGCCACCCTCCGGCCCGGCGAGGTCAGCCTGGCCCACCGGGGGGTTCTGTTCCTCGACGAATTTCCCGAATTCCGCCGCGATCTCCTGGAAGCCCTCAGGCAGCCCCTTGAGGACGGACGGATCACCGTGAGCAGGGCTTCGGGCTCGGTAGTCTACCCGTGCAGGGTGCTTCTCGTGGCCGCGTGCAACCCCTGCCCGTGCGGGTGGGACGGAGACCCGGTGGAGCGGTGCACCTGCTCGTCATCGGAGCGGGAACGGTACAGGCGGAAGATTTCCGGCCCCATCCTCGACAGGATCGACCTTCACCTGGCAGTCCCGAGACTGCTCCCGGAAGAACTCGTGGCGGTGGAATCTGAGGGCGGCGAACCGAGTGCCCCCATCGCCGCGAGAGTGAGGGCGGCCCGGGAGATCCAGAGGAAACGGTGGGCCGGGACAGGGTTCACCTGCAACGCCGAGCTGCCTGAACGGCTCGTGAAACGGGCCCTCTCTCTTTCCCCGGGGGTGAGGCCCTTTCTTGCCTCCATGGCGGAACGCCTCAGGCTCTCGGGACGGGGAATCAGCCGGGTGCTCAAGGTCTCACGGACCATAGCGGACTTGGCGGGAAGCGTGGACGTGGAGGTGTCCCACGTGGCGGAGGCCATGGCTTACCGGGAGGGAGGGGAAGGCCGATGACCGGACTCCTGAGAGTGCTCCTGCTCCTGGCCGCGTCGGGAGGGTTCCCCCCGGTTCTCTGGGAATCCTTCAGGAAGGAGGACCTTCCGCCCGAAGCGTTCCTTGAGGGAGGGCCTTCCCTGTGGGAACGGCTTGGGTATTCCGAGACGGTACGGAATAACCTTGCCCGGCTTGCCGGGGCAGGATGGCCCGAGCTGGAGGAAGACCGGGCCCGCCGGGCGGGCGTACGCCTCGTCTCCTTTGAGCACCGGGACTACCCCCGGGGACTCGCCGGAACGCCCTCCGCCCCCCTGCTTCTGTACGTCAAGGGAAAATGGCCTCTTGCCGGGCCGTCAGCAGCCGTGGTGGGAACAAGGAAATGCAGTTCCTACGGATGGCGGACGGCGGCGGAAATAGGCCGGGCGGTGGCCGGGACCGGCGGCGTGGTGATCAGCGGCGGAGCCGCCGGCATCGACGGTGCGGCCCACGAAGGATGCCTGGCCGGAGGCGGCGCCACCATCGCGGTCCTCGGGACGGGGGTGGACATGGTGTATCCCCGGGGACACGAAGGCCTCTTCGGGCGCATTGTCGGGGAGGGGGGCGCCCTGGTCTCCGAGTATCCCCTCGGTTCTCCTCCGAGGCAGTGGCGTTTTCCCGAGCGGAACAGGATCATCGCTGGAATGGCCGATCGTCTCGTGGTGGTGGAGGCACCGCTCAAAAGCGGAGCCATGAGCACGGCCCGCCACGCCCTTGAGGCCGGCAGGGAGGTCTGGGCCGTTCCGGGAAGGATATCCGAGGAAGGCTGCGCCGGGTCGAACAGGCTGCTTTTTGACGGGGCCCTGCCCCTTGTCTCCGTGGCGGAATTTGTCTCCTTGGCTTTCGGAAGGCAGCTCGGCCTGTTTCCTCCCGGAGAGGAACGGCAAAAAACTCCTTCATTGACTGAAAAAGAGCAAAGAATTCTTGCCGTTTTAAAAAAATATGGAGAAAGAACTGTTGACAACCTCGCCGTTGAATGTACAATGTCTCCCGCTGACGTTTTTTCCTGCCTGGCCCTTCTGGCCGCGGCGGGGCACGTTTTCCCCTCTGGACCGGGGCGGTGGAGTGCCGTTCCCCGGTAGACAAGACTGGATCGGAAAGGAAGAGCCTGGTGCCCAAATCACACAATACGGACCGAGCCCGAGGAGGCAGGCTGGTGGACTCGCTCCTCGTCCGCCGAGTTCTCCATAACTGCGAACAAAGATACCTGACCCCCGAGACGCAGGGAAGAATATACCGCTACATCGCCACGGAAGAGGTCCCTCTCGAGATCACCGAGAGGGCCATCCAGGAGGCCGTGTCCCTCGGCGCCATGAAAAACTCCGCCGTGGAGGCCCCTCTCTTCGAGGCCATCGTGGATGCCCTTCTCGACGACCGGTCCTTTGAGATCCCCGGCAGCCCCTCGGAGAAGATGTATCCTTCGAGCTGCTGGATCTGCTGAGAAGGTTCCATGGCAAAGGAAGGAAAAAAGGAAAAGACCGCCCCGGAAACGGCGCCCCTTCCCCCTTCTGAAAAGACGGCGGCGGCGGTGACGGCCCGTTCCTCCGGCGGGAAGAAGACCTCCCCGGCCGGCGCGAAAAAAATCGCCGCAGGGAAATCCGTACCGGCAGGGGCTGCGAAAAGCGCACCCCCTGCCGGGAAGAAGTCCCCGTCTTCCGGGAAGGGCAGAAAAACCTCTTCCGCCGGGAAAAAGACCACGGGAACGAAGAGTGCCTCCAAAGCACCCCGGCAGAAAACCTCCGGGCGGTCCCGGGCTGCTTCGGCCCCCTCCGAAGCGGGGGCCGGAACGTCTCTTGTCATCGTCGAATCCCCCACGAAGGCAAGAACCCTCGCCAAGATCCTCGGATCGAAATACGTGGTCAAGTCGAGTGTGGGGCACGTCCGCGACCTGCCGAAAAGCCGGCTGGCGATAGACGTGGACAACGACTTCGCTCCCGAGTACATTCTCGTCAAGGGAAAGGCGAAGGTGAAAAACGAACTTGCCGGGCTGGCCCGGAAAGCCTCCAGGGTCATTCTCGCCTCGGACCCCGACAGGGAAGGGGAGGCCATCGCATGGCATCTCTGTGAGCTCCTCGGCATTGACCCATCGTCCCCCTGCAGGGTCCGCTTCTACGAGATCACCCCCGGGGCCGTTCGGGAAGCGATCAACAACCCGGAAGAAGTCAACATGAACAAGGTGGATGCCCAGCAGGCCCGGCGGATTTTGGACAGGCTCGTTGGGTACACCCTGAGTCCGCTGTTGTGGAAAAAAATCCGGAGGGGCCTCTCCGCGGGAAGGGTGCAGTCAGTGGCTCTTGCCCTCATCTGTGCCCGGGAGCGGGAGATCAGGGAATTCGTTCCCAGGGCCTACTGGCTCGTCACCGTCTCGGCGGCCGCCGGCGACGGCAGGAAGTACGTTCTCCGGGCGGACAGCCTGGACGGGAAATCCCTCTGGAAAGAGGGAAAGTCCCTTCTCATAGATTCCGAAGATGTCGTGGATGCCATACTCGGCGAGGTGGAGAAATTTCCCCTCACCGTAACCGATTTCAAGGTGAGGGAGAGCCTGAGGGCGGCCCCCGCCCCCTTCAAGACGAGCACCCTCCAGCAGGAGGCTGCCCGAAGGTGCAGCCTGTCTCCCCGCAGAACCATGAGAATAGCCCAGGAACTCTTCGAGGGGGTATCCATCCCGGGACGGGGACCTACGGGCCTGATCACCTACATGCGCACCGACAGCCTCAGGATAGCCCCCGAGGCCGTGGAAAAATGCAGGGCCTACATCGCCTCTTCCTTCGAGCCGCCGTACCTGCCCGAAAAGGAGAACGTCTATTCCGCCAAGGGCCGTTCCCAGGACGCCCACGAGGCCATCCGGCCGACGGACGTGACCATTGCCCCGGAAAGCCTGGAAGGCATTCTCACTCCGGACCAGATGAAACTGTATTCCCTCATCTGGAGGCGATACGTGGCCTCCCAGATGACCCCCGCCAGGGTGGCCAACGCCGCCCTCACCGCTTCCGCGGGCAGGGCGGGGTTCCGGCAGCTCGGGGAGACCCTGCTCTTCCCAGGGTGGAGCGCCGTGTGGCCCCTGGACCTCAAGGGAGAATCCCTTCTGCCGGCGGTCCGTGGAGAGGTGCTCGCCGTGGAGGAAACGGGAAAGGAACAGAAATTCACCCGCCCGCCGGCGCGGTACTCCGAGGCCACCCTCATCAAGGTCCTCGAGGACGAGGGTGTCGGCCGTCCGTCCACCTACGCCTCCATCGTGGAAACGCTCTACGACAGGGGGTACGTGGTAAGGAACGAGGAACGGCGGCTCCAGTCCACACCCCTCGGGGAGACGGTGGACGAATTCCTGATGAAGTACTTCAATGGCGAAAGCCTCTCTTCCATCGTGGACACCGGGTTTACCGCCCGCATGGAGGAAAGCCTCGACGACGTGGAGGAGGGGAAGGTTCCCTGGCTCTCCGTTCTGCGGGATTTCTGGAAAAATTTCACCGTCACCATGGCCGAGGCCGAGACGGCCCCGCCGGCGCAGCTTCCGCCCCCCGAACCCATAGGGGAGGACTGCCCAGAGTGCGGCAAACCCCTCGTGTTGAAAAACGGCCGCTTCGGTGAGTTCGTCGGCTGCAGCGGCTACCCTGAATGCCGGTTTACCCGTCCAGTCCTCGTCAAGACGGGCGCTGTCTGCCCGAAATGCGGCACGGGGGACGTGGTAAAGCGCAAAAGCAGGAAGGGGAAGCCGTTCTACGGTTGTTCCCGCTACCCCGAGTGCGATTTCGTCTCGTGGAACCCCCCGTCGGGAAAGGAGTGCCCCAAGTGCGGCGCCGCCATGATGACCACCGGACGGAAGGGCGGCGAGGAGTGCCCGAAATGCGGGTATGTCCCCCCGAAGGAGACCCGGGACGATGATTGACCGCTCCGTCTCCATAGTCGGCGGCGGGCTTGCCGGGTCCGAAGCGGCCTGGATGCTCGCAACCCGGGAAATTCCCGTGACCCTGTACGAGATGCGGCCCGGGACCACAACGCCGGCCCACAGGACGGACGGACTGGCGGAGGTGGTTTGCAGCAATTCCTTCGGGGCCGATTCCACCACCAGCCCGGCGGGAATTCTCAAGGAGGAGCTCCGCGGCCTCGGCAGTCTCATCCTGAAGTGCGCGGACGAATCGCGGGTACCGGCGGGCAAGGCCCTCGCCGTGGACCGGGACATCTTTTCGCGGCTGGTGACGGAGACCCTGGAGAAACATCCTCTCGTCACAGTCGTCAGAGAGGAATGCGTCTCCGTTCCGGAAGGGCCTGCGATCCTTGCCACGGGCCCTCTTACCTCCTCCGCCATGGCGGGGGAGATCAGGAAGATGGCCGGGGAGGAGTACCTCTCCTTCTTCGACGCCGTCGCCCCGGTGGTGGAGGCGGACTCCATCGACATGACGAAGGCATTCCGTCTCGGTCGGTGGGGCCAGGAGGACGATTACATCAACTGCCCCTTCACCCGGGAGGAATACGAGGCCTTCATTTCCGCCCTGACGAGCGCTGAAAGAACCCTTCCCCACGATTTCGAGGAATCGCCGTCCTGGTTCGAGGGGTGCCTTCCCGTGGAAGTCATGGCGTCCCGGGGAACGGACACCCTCCGGTTCGGCCCCCTGCGCCCCGTGGGTCTTCCCCTCCCCGGAACGGGGGAAGATGCGTGGGCTGTGGCTCAGCTCCGGCAGGACAACAGGGAGGGAACCCTCTACAATCTCGTGGGGTTTCAGACCAGTCTCCGGTGGGGGGAGCAGGAGCGGGTCTTCCGGATGATCCCGGGGCTTGCCGATGCTGAATTCGCCCGCTTCGGGGTCATGCACAGGAACATCTACGTCAACGCCCCGGCAGTACTGGACGGCCGCCTCCGGTTCCGGAACGGGCGGGAGGATCTCTTCCTCGCCGGCCAGATCACCGGTGTGGAGGGGTACATGGAAAGTACCGCCATGGGCTGCGTCGCGGCCCTCAACATGGCCGCCCTGCTTCTCGGGAAACCCTTCCCCGAGTGGCCAAGGGAAACGGCCGTTGGTTCCCTTCTTCACTACCTGGGAGACGCTCTGGGGCGCCGTTTCCAGCCCATGAACGTTAACCTCGGCATCTTTCCCCCCCTGGGGGGGAAAGTACGGAACAAGGCCCTGCGGTGCGAACAGGTCGCCCAGCGGGCACGGGAGGCTTTTGTCCCCTTCCTCGCCGGATTGGCGGAACTCGCGGGACCTGCCGGATAAATCCCCCGTCTGTTTTTTTCTCTTAAATTTCTCTCTCAAAAAATGGGAAAAAGAGATGTGGGAAAGAAAAAATCCGGTCAGGGACAGCTTTTATGCTTCTGCCCAAAAAACGTTAATTGATTCTTTTGAAAAATATCGATAATCTAGAAAAAGATGCTAAAATATGCTTATGCAGGAAAAGATATCTGTTTTTCTTGATCGGTTTTTCGATTACCTCCGGTATGAAAAGGAGGCGTCGCTCCACACCGTGACCAATTACTCCGTGGATCTTGCCCAGTTCGCCGAGTTTCTCGAGGTGCGGGGCATAAATTCACCGGCGGAAGTGGACGGAAAGACCATACGGTCCTGGCTTCGGGAGATGATGGGGTACGGTTACGCGAAAACCTCGGCGGCCAGAAAGCTGTCCTCGGTCCGGAGCTGGTTTGCCTTTCTGTTTGACCGAGGGCTGATTTCCTCCGACCCCGCGAAGGGAATCCGGGGGCCGAAGCTCCCTTCCAGGTTGCCCAGGGCCCTCTCGCAGGAGGACACGTTCAAATTGGTTGACGCAGGGCAGCTGGGGGAAGATCCCGTGCGGGATACGGCCGTTCTTGAGCTTCTTTATGGCTGCGGTCTCAGGATCGCCGAGCTGGCTTCCCTCCGCTGGCAGGATGTTGACCTGGACGAACGAATGGTCCGGGTGCTCGGCAAGGGAAACAAAGAAAGGATTGTCCCCTTCGGGACGTGTGCACTCAAAGCCCTCCGGAACTGGAGAGATTCCGGCGCCGGGAACGGCGGGTTCGTCTTCCCCGGCAGAAGGGGAGGGGCAATCACGGTGAGGACGGTCCACCGGATCGTCCGGAGGGCGGCCCTGAAGGCAGGGGTGGCGAACGTGACGCCCCACGTGCTCCGGCACAGCTTCGCGACCCACCTCCTCGAGGGGGGGGCTTCCCTCAGAGTCCTCCAGGAGCTGCTCGGGCACGAGAGCCTCCTCACCACCCAGCATTACCTCGCCGTCGGGGCGGATCACCTGCGGAAGAGCTATGAACTGGCCCACCCCCGGGCGAAAGGAGACAACGGAGATGTTCAAGGGAACGACGATAGTGTGTGTTCGCAGAAATGACATGGTTGCCATGGCCGGTGACGGCCAGGTGACCCTCGGAAACCAGATCATAAAGGCTGGAGCGAAAAAAGTCCGCCGGCTCCACAAAGGAACGGTCCTTGCCGGTTTCGCCGGGAGCACCGCCGATGCTATGACCCTCCTGGAGAGGTTCGAGAGCCGGGTGGAGGAGAATTCGGGTGACCTGATGCGGTCCGCCGTGTCGCTGGTGAAGGAATGGCGGACGGACAGGGCTCTTCGGAGGCTCGAAGCTCTCATGATCGTCGCCGACTCGAGGCTCACCCTGATGCTCTCGGGAGCGGGGGACATTCTGGAGCCGGAGAACAACGTGGCGGCCATAGGGTCGGGATCGGGGTACGCCCAGGCTGCGGCCCTCGCCTTTCTTGAAAGCGGCAGCCTGCTTCCGTCGCAGATTGCCCGGAGGTCCATCGAAATCGCTTCGGAGATCTGCATCTATACGGATAACACCGTCACAGTGGAGGCACTTGGAGAATGAACATTCTGGAAAATGACCGGTTCGATCTCACTCCGCGCCAGATCGTGGAATACCTCGACCGGTATATCGTAGGGCAGGAGAAGGCAAAGAAATCCGTGGCCATAGCCCTGAGAAACCGCATCCGGAGAAGGCGCCTTCCCGAGAATATTGCGAAGGAAGTGGCGCCGAAGAACATCCTCATGGTTGGGCCCACGGGCGTGGGCAAGACCGAGATCGCCCGGCGCCTCGCCGACCTTGTGAAAGCCCCCTTCGTCAAGGTGGAGGCCACCAAGTTCACCGAGGTAGGCTACGTGGGGCGGGACGTGGAATCCATCGTGCGGGACCTGGCAGAGGCGGCCGTGGCCATGGTGAAGAAACGGAAAATCGAGGATGTTCAGGTTCCCGCAGCGGAACGGGCGGAACAGAGGCTGGCGGACGTGCTGCTGCCCAGGCCGGAGAAAAAAAGCGCCGTTCCCGATTTCATGCGCCTCTTCAGTGGCGGGGGATCACCGGAAAGGGACCAGGAACGGGATGATTCGCCCGAGGAGGAAAGGCTCCGGGATTCCACCAGGAAGAAGATTCTTGCCCTGCTCCGGGAGGGCAAACTCGACGACCGGGAAGTGGAGATCGACGTCACCGAGAGCCAGTCGGTGGGAATTCCCCTTCTCGGTGGAGGCGGGATGGATTCCATGGGCATCAACATCGGGGACATGCTCGGCGGCCTGCTGCCCAAAAAGACGAAGCGCCGCAGGATGAAGGTCTCCGAGGCGCGGACCATTCTCGCCGCAGAAGAAGCGGAAAAGCTGGTGGATATGGACGCCGTCGTCCGGGAGGCCCTCGACAAGGCCCAGGAAGAGGGAATCGTCTTTCTCGACGAGATCGACAAGGTGGTTGCCCGTGGCGGCGCGGGCGGCCCCGATGTCAGCCGGGAAGGGGTTCAGCGGGATCTTCTGCCCATCGTGGAAGGTTCCCCCGTCCAGACGAAGTACGGCACGGTGAACACGGACCATGTTCTGTTCATCGCCGCTGGGGCTTTCTCGAGCGTGAAGCCGTCGGACCTGGTGCCCGAACTGCAGGGGAGGTTCCCCATCCGGGTGGAGCTTCAGCCCCTGACGAGAGAGGACCTGGCCCGCATTCTGGTGGAACCGGAAAACAGCCTGCTAAGGCAGTATACAGCCCTTCTCTCCACCGAAGGCGTGAATCTGGACTTCACCCCCGAGGCGGTGGACGAAATGGCCCGCCTGGCGGAGCGGATGAACGGCGAAATGGAAAACATCGGGGCCAGGAGGCTCCATGCCATGATTGAGCACCTTCTCGAGAACATCAGCTTCGCCGCCCCCGAGGAGGGACAGGGTAAGTTCACGGTAACGCCCGAGTTCGTTCGGGAGAGGCTGGAACCCCTAATTTCGGACAGCGATATCAGAAGATATCTTCTGTAGATTACATTACATGCTCCGGTGCGGATGGTGCGCACGGATACCATATCAGGAGGGATTTTGAGTGGCCGTAAAGAAAAGCAAAACGATCGAAGAAGCAAGGGCGGCGGAACCTCACGTAATCGATGAGGAACCAGGACTGAAGGATCTTCTCGACAAAACCCGGCAGGTGGGCAGGGCCCTCCAGAGCCGCAGGGAAGGTACAAGGCCCGACTACAACAAGCTCGCCAAGCTGCTGTGCGAGTTCTCCACGGCCAACGTGTACCTGATCAACCGGGAGGGCAAGATCCTCGGCCATTCGTGGATTTCCGAGTATCATTCCGAGGAAGTGTCCAACTTCATCGACAAGGGGTATATGCCCGAGGCTTTCGTCGAAAAGATGAACCAGCACAGGGAGACCATGCTGAGCGAGACCGACGGTTACCTGTTCGACGACGCCGGCACCGAAGCGCCAGAGAAACACATGCTCTACATTCCCATTTACGGTGCCGCGGAGAGACTCGGTACGCTGCTTCTCGTCCGGTTCTTCCAGCCCTTCTCCATGCGGGACCTCGTCCTGGCGGAGTACCTGGCCACCCTCGTGGGCATCGAAATTCTCCACGAACGGACAAAGAACATCGAGGAGCGCTCCAGGGAACGCCTTATCGTCCAGATGGCCATGCGAGCACTTTCCTATTCGGAAGTGGAATCGGTGAAGCACATCATCAGCGAGCTCGGCTCCTTCGAGGGTGTGGTCATCGCAAGCAAGGTGGCGGACAGGGTGGGCGTCACCAGGAGCGTCATCGTGAACGCCCTCCGGAAGCTGGAAAGCGCCGGCATCATCGAAAGCCGGAGCCTCGGCATGAAGGGAACCTTCATCAAGGTGCTCAGCCCTCTCTTCGTGGAAGAGCTGGGAGTGCTCCAGAAAGACTGATTCAAGTCCGGGGGAAAGCCCGCCGAAACAAACAGGAAGAACCGGGGCGGGAGGGAAAAGGCCATGATGGGCGACTTCAACTGGAAAGTAATGGAGAAAAACCTCGAGGGGCTTTCGAAGCGCTTTGAAGCCACGTCGAGAAATATCGCCAATGCGAACACACCGGAGTTCGCCCGGCGGAACGTCTCCTTCGAGGATCAGCTCAGGGATCTCGTGGACGGTCCGAGGCGGCTTCCCATGACGGTTACCAACGAAGGGCACATACCTTCGGGGCCCCTCACAGTCAGTTCAGTGGTTCCCGAGGAAATCAAGGTGTATGACGAAAAATTCCGGCTGGACGGGAACAACGTGGATCCCGAACGGGAGATGGCCGTCATGTCCCAGACTCGTATGGCCTATAACGCCATGACCCGGTTCGCAGCGAAGAAAAGTTCCCTGTACCGCCTCGTCATAGGGGGGAGATAACCATGAGAATGTTCCGGGCCATCGACGTATCGGGCAGTTCCCTCACGGCGCACAGGCTCTGGCTCGACTCCATATCGGCGAACCTGGCGAACGTGAACACCACCCGGACAGCGGAAGGCGGCCCCTACCGGAGAAAGGTGCCTGTCTTCGCCGAAATGCTCGACAAGACCATAGGCGGCTATGAGGATACCGGTGGAGTCAGGGTAGTGGAGATCGCTACGGACGACACCCCTCCCCGGCTGGCCTACCAGCCTGACCACCCGGACGCTGACGAGGAAGGATACGTGGCCTTCCCGAACGTGAACGTGGTCAGGGAGATGGCGGACATGCTCACCGCCGGCAGGGCCTACGAGGCGAACCTCGCGGTGGTCGACGCGGCTCGGAACATGTGGACGGGAGCCCTGGAAATAATGCGGGGGTAGCGGCTCCTCCCGGTAATCGGACAGCAGACGGAAAGTTCCTGAATACAAAGGACTTCAGGCTCATGGAACAACAGACGGGAGGCGCATACCTGCGTTTCCCGTTTTTGTTATAACTATCTCTGCTGTGATAATATAGTATGGTCGCGGTATCGATATTGTCCGGAAAAATGAGGAGGGGGCCCCCATGGGTTCGTTGAACATCGATCTTATGAAGCTCGCTTCACCCGCTGCGGTCCGCGGGCCGGAAGCGGTTCCCGCGAAGGACCGTTCCGCCGGTACGGGCCTTTCCTTTGAAGAGCTTCTTCAGAATTCCATGAAGAGGGTAAACGATCTTCAGGTGGAGTCCGACGGCCTGGTGAACAGTCTCGCCACGGGAGACGTGGACGATATTTCCCGGGTTGTCCTCGCTTCCCAGAGGGCGGAGTTCGCCCTCAGAATGATCACCGAGGTCAGGAACAAACTGCTTGACGCCTACCAGCAGCTTGCCCGGATGCCTGTGTAATGGTTTTGTGAATGGACTGGTTCCGAAGATTTTCCGCCCGTCTCGGGCTCTTCTGGTCTTCCCTCAAGCCGTGGCAGAAGCTCTCCATCGTCGGGGCCTCCGTCATGGTGATTTCCGCTCTTGCGCTTGCCGTCTACTGGGCGGGCAAGCCCTCCTATGAACCCCTTTTCACCGCTCTCGAAGTAGAGGACCAGTCGGCCATCGTGGCCTATCTCAGGGAAAACAGGATCGACTACAGGCTTGACCCCGCCGCGAACGCCATCCTCGTTCCGCGGGACATCGTCTATGAAACCCGTCTCAGCCTGGCCCAGGAAAGTCTTCCGAAAGGGGGCAGCGTGGGCTACGAGATCTTCGACACAACGAAGATGGGCCTGAGCGAATTCCAGCAGAAGATCACCTATATACGGGCCCTCGAGGGAGAGCTGGAGCGGACCATCCGCCAGATCGACGCAGTGGACTACGCCAAGGTGAACATCGTCGTCCCTGAACAGCGCCTCTTCCTCGAGCAGCAGCAGCCCTCCACGGCATCGGTCCTCGTCCGCCTGAAGACGGGAATGCAGATCGGCCCGGACCAGGTGAAATCCATAGTGCATCTCGTGTCCCACGGGGTCCAGGGCCTGCTCCCCGAGAACATAACGGTGGTGGACACTTCAGGCAAAGTCCTCTCTGACCTGCTTGACCAGGAGCTGCTCATCTACGGCCAGGGCGGCGACGGCCGGACCGTTTCCTCGGTCCAGCGGGAGCTTGAGCGGCAGCAGGAACGGGAGCTCGAAAACAAGGTCAGGATCATGCTCGAACGGGTCTTCGGGCCGGGCAGGGTCGTAGTCCGGATCAAGGTGGACCTCGACTTCGACCGCAGGACCAGTTCCTCCAGGGAATTTATCCCCGGAGAGACGGGGAGGGGCGTCCTCCGGAGCCAGCAGAACATGGAGGAAACCTACACGGGAACGGGTGCCCCCGTCGGCGGTGCCCCGGGAACCACCACGAACATCCCGGGCTACGCCATCGCCCAGCAGCAGGGAACGGCGAGCGAATACAACAAGACCGAAACCACCAACAACTACGAGATCACCACCCGGGAAACCCAGCAGGTAGTGACTCCCGGGACGGTCAGGCGGCTTTCCGCGTCTGTACTGGTGGACGGGGAGCTTGAGGAGGAACGGCTGACGGAGCTCCGGGCCCTCGTGGCGCCTGCCCTGGGTATTGATGCCGCCAGGGGAGACCAGCTCGTCATCCAGTCCATGAAATTCTCAACCACCTTTGCCGACAGCCTTGCGGAACAGCTTCAGCTCCAGCAGAGAATGCAGCTTATCATCGCCCTTGTCGCAGCGGCGGTGCTTCTTCTTCTCGCCGCCCTCGCGGGGGTTCTGTGGATGAGGAGACGCAGGTCCAGGAAAGCCGCTCTCCCTCCCGCGGAGGAGCGGAAGCGCATCCCGAGCATACAGGAACTTCTTTCTTCCCCGGAACTGCTTGAAGCCCAGGGAGAACTGGCCGTACTGGAAGAACAGCTTCGCGCCTACGCGAGAAGCAAGCCAGAAGAAATAGCCAACCTGACTCAGGACTGGCTTGCGGACGAGTCTTAGGAGGCGGGATCATGGCGAAGACAACGACCAAGGGACTGACGGGAAGAGAAAAGGTGGCCGTCCTCATGGTGGCCCTCGGAAACGAAGTGGCTGCCGAAGTCTACAAGCGGCTGGACGATTCCACCATCGAAATCCTTACCCTGGAAATAGCCAACCTGAGAAAAGTGACCCCCGAACAGCGGCTCGGGGTTCTGAAGGATGCCCAGGAAATGCTCCTCGCCAGGGAGTACATGGCCAGGGGAGGCGTGGACTATGCCCGGGATATCCTCGAACGGGCCCTCGGCCCCGAAAGGGCGCAGAACCTCCTTACACGGATCACTGCCAGCCTCCAGGTCCGGCCTTTCGACTTCATGCGGCACACCGACGCACAGCAGATTCTCGGCTTCATCCAGGGAGAGCATCCCCAGACCGTGGCCCTCATCATGTCCTACCTCGACCCCAAGCAGGCGGCGTCCATCATCGGCGGCCTTCCCGGGGCCGTGCAGGCCGAGGTGGCCAAGCGGATCGCCAGGATGGACCGGATCACCCCGGAAGTGCTCCGGGAGGTGGAGCGGGTACTGGAAAGGAAGCTGAGCACCGTCATGGGACAGGACTTTACCCTTGCAGGCGGCATCGACGCCATCGTGGACATCATAAACAACGCGGACCGGGCCACGGAGCGGAACATCATGGAACACCTCGAGGAGAACGATCCCGAGCTTGCGGAGGAAATCAAGCGGCGGCTCTTCGTCTTCGAGGACGTCATCAAGATGGACGACCGGTCTCTCCAGAGAGTGCTCCGCGAAGTGGAGATGAAGGAGCTCTCCCTGGCCCTCAAGGGTGCCACGGAAGAGCTCCGGGGCAAGTTCTTCAAGAACATGTCCAAGCGGGCCTCCGAAATGCTCAAGGAGGACATGGACTACATGGGCCCCGTCAGGGTGAAGGACGTGGAGGAAGCCCAGCAGAAGGTGGTCAACGTGATCCGGGCCCTGGAGGATGTGGGAGAAATCGTCATTTCCAGAGGAGGAGAGGAAGAGTTGGTTGTCTAAACTTCTTCGTCCCAACGTCCTCCGGGCGGTGCGCCTGCTTCCGGAGGCCGTCCGGATCGGAAATGTCCCCCGGGACAAGAGGGAAAACCAGGAGAAGATTCCTCGGGAACCGGAAGCAGGGAACCATCCCGTGGACCTGCTTTCCCAGCTTAATGAAGAACTTTCCCTTCTGAAAACAAGGCTCGAGGAATCGGAAAGGGAAAAACGGGACCTCGCCTTCCGGGCGTCCGTCTTCGAGGAAGAGCTCTCCAGGGAGCGGGTCCGTCTCGAAGAAGAGCGGCAGAAGATGGTGTCCGCTCTCGAGACCGAGGGTGCCGCAGCCCGGAAAAAAGCGGTTTCCGAAGGATTCGAGGAAGGGAGGAAGGCCGGGTACGAACAGGGCATTGAAAATGCCCGCAAAGAGGCGGCAAAGGAAGCCGGGGATAAGGTCCGCTCGGCTGTATCGCTGCTTGAATCCGTCCACCGCTCCCTCGAAGAGAACCTGGGGGCTCTCTGTTCCCTCCAGATGCCCAGGCTCATCCGCATGTGGGAATTCCTTCTTTCCCGTATGCTCCGGAAAGAAGTCTCCATCGACGGTGAAACGGCCGTCAGGATGCTCCGTGGTGTCCTGGAGCGCATCAGCGACAAGGAAAGGGTGATCGTTTACCTGAACCCGGAGGACGTGGACGCTGTACGGGGCAGGAAGGACGAATTCAGCGACCTCCTCAGGGGAATCCGGCACCTCGAGTTTATTCCCGACGGGAACGTGGACGCCGGAAGTTGTATCGTGGAAACCAACCTCGGTATTTACGATGCCCGGTGGCGGATCCAACTGGAACAGGTTTCCGGCGAGATCGAGCACCTGTTCATCGAGGGAGGGAACGGGAATGACGGCAGTTTCTGAAGGAGGGCTGCTGGCCATTCTCGAGCAGCGCCTTTCGGGGGTCCAGCTCACCAAGATCAACGGACGCATCGTCCAGGTGGTAGGCCTTGTGGCGGAATCCAGGGGTCCCGACGTCCGGGTGGGCGATCTCTGTTCCATACGGTACAGAAACAGCGCCAGGGCATCCCTGTCGGCGGAGGTTGCGGGCTTCCGGGGCGACCGGGTTCTCCTCATGCCCTTGGGCAACCTCAAGGACATCGGTCCGGGATGCGACGTCCTTTCCATGGAGCGCCCCCTGGGTGTCCGGGTGGGCGATTCTCTTCTCGGCCGGATTCTCGACGGCCTGGGAAACCCCATCGACGACCGGGGGCCTGTTGCGGCTTCCGGATTCTATCCTCTCTATGCAGACCCTCCCCATCCTCTCCGCAGAAAAATGATCACCTCCCCTCTTCCCGTGGGCGTCAAGGTCATCGACGGCCTTCTCACCCTCGGAACAGGGCAGAGGATCGGCATCTTTTCCGGATCGGGAGTGGGAAAGAGCACCCTGCTCGCCATGATGGCCCGGTACACCGAGGCGGACGTGAACGTCATCGCCCTGGTGGGGGAACGGGGAAGGGAGGTCCGGGAGTTTGTCGACCGCGACCTGGGCGACGAGGGGCGCCGCCGTTCAGTCCTCGTCATCGCCACCTCCGACCAGCCTCCCCTCATCCGTCTCAAGGCATCTCTCACCGCCACAGCCATCGCTGAGTATTTTCGCGACCAGGGCAAAAATGTACTCCTCATGATGGACTCGGTGACCAGGGTGGCCAGGGCTCAGCGGGAAGTGGGACTGGCCATCGGCGAACCTCCCACCACGAGGGGATACACCCCTTCCGTCTTCGAAATGCTTCCCCGGCTTCTCGAACGGGCCGGTGCGGGAGAACGGGGGAGCATCACGGGCATCTACACCGTCCTGGTCGAAGGGGACGACATGAACGAACCTGTGGCGGACACGGTGAGAGGCGTTCTTGACGGCCACGTTGTCCTGTCGAGGAAAATCGCCGCCAGGAATTTTTATCCCGCCGTGGACGTACTTGAAAGCGTGAGCAGGGTCATGCCCTCCATCGTCAGTCCGGAGCACCTTTCCGCAGCGGGACGGGTCCGGGAGCTCCTTGCCGTCTACGGGGAGGCCGAGGACCTTATCAGCATAGGGGCCTACAAAAGCGGCTCCAACCCGAAAGTGGACTGGGCGGTGGAACATCTTCAGGGGGTTCACTCCTTCCTCCGCCAGACCGTGGGGGAGAAGGTGGGCTTTGAGGAGATGGAAGGCCGGCTCCTTTCCCTTGTACCCTGACAGGGGTCAAGGCAGGGCATCCCCCTGCCGATGAATAAGTATGTAATGTCTTCAGCCGGAGGAGCACATGAACGCGAAAGTGAACAGGTTTGAACGTATTCTCAGGACGAAGGTCAAGGTGAGGGATGACGAGCGGATCCTTCTTTCCAGTGAAAAAAAGGAGGAGGAGCGCCTTCTCTCCGTCCTTGAATCTCTCGGAACGGAAAAGGAAAAAGCCCTTGAGTCCTTCGGCTCCCAGAAGGACGAAACCTTCACCGTACAGGATATCTGGTTCAGACGGAAGGCCATCGACCTTCTGGAAAACAGGATCTGCCGCGAGGGAGAGTCTCTCTGCGGCGTGCGGCGGTCCATAGAGGATACCGAGGCCCGGCTGCTTGAAAAACACCGGGACGTGAAAGCGATGGAAAAATACATTTCCTTCATGGTCCTGAACCTTCAGGAGGAAACGAGAAAGAAGGAGCAGTCGGAGCTGGACGACATCGCCTGCATCCGTCATGGTCCACCGAAGGAGGGAAGGCAATGAGACCGAATCTTTCGGGAGTGTCGAGGGTCATGGGCCGCATCGAGGAGATCGAGCGGAAAATCCGGCCGCAAAAGGACGAAGACGTCCTGGACAAAAAAAAGGACCGTTTTGTGGACGTTCTGGAAACGGCGGAGGAAAAAGAAAGAAAATTGCCGGAAAAGGAAAAAAAAACGCGGCATCCCGTCGTTCCCGGCATCGTTTCACCGGTGAGAACGATGTCCGGCGGCTGGGAGGACCATATCGCCCCCCTGGCTGCGAAGTACGGAGTGGAAGAAGCCCTGGTCCGGGCGGTGATACGGATGGAATCGGGCGGGCAGACCATGGCCGTCTCCCCGAAAGGTGCCATGGGACTGATGCAGCTCATGCCCGAAACCGCCGGGATGCTCGGCGTGGATGATCCTTTCGATCCGGTCCAGAATCTCGAGGGTGGGATTAAATACCTTTCCCAACTGTCCGATAAATATCAGGGAGACCTGGTGAAAGCTCTTGCGGCCTACAATGCCGGGCCGGGGCGGGTGGACTCCTACGGAGGGGTTCCCCCGTTTGCGGAGACGCAAAGATATGTGAAAAACGTCCTCTCCATGTACCGAAAGAATTCAGGGAGCGATGACTGATGGCTGACGAACCCCGAAACCTGGAGGATGACCGGGAGGAGAGTTCCCCCCAGCCGGCGAGGATAAACGAAAAGAAAAAGAGCCGGAAAGGAACGCTCCTTTTTTTATTTCTTTTTCTCGCGGCGGGAGCGGCCGTGGGTCTCCACGTATCGGGAAGCTGGGATGCCCGCCCGGTGATGTACTGGTCCGTCCCGCGCATTCCGTGGATAGGGAAGAATCTCGCGGCCGCCGTCGGAATCCCCGGGGAATACTCCCTGACGGCCGAACAGAGACGGGCTATCGAGCTTCAGCAATGGAACGACCGGCTCAATGAAAGAGAGAGGGAACTGGGTGAGCGGGAAAAACGCTTAGCCGCCCTATCGGCGGACCTGGAAATGCGGTCCGCCGCCCTGGAAAAAATCGAGGCGGAGCGGGCCGCGGCCCGGATCAAGCCTCCGGAGAACCAGCAGGAGGAAAAAGAATACCTCGACATGCTCATGAAAACCTACCAGGAAATTTCGCCCAGGAGGGCGGCTCTCATTCTCGAGCAGCTGCGGGAAGACCTGGCTGTGAAACTCCTGGAGGCAATGCCCAGGGATGCCCGGGCATCGATTCTCGGCCGCATGGAAGCGGTGAGAGCGGCAAGGCTGACGGAACGGCTGGCGGCCGGCGGGTCGCGGTGACACACTCGGAGGTGCGGCCTATGATCTCTCCCTTTTCTGCGGCAGTACAGAAAAAGAGTGCTTCGGAGCTTTTCCCGGATCCGGTCGGAACAAAACTGAAACCCGAAGGAGAAAAGAACGACCGGTTCTCCCGATTGCTTCACCGGTGCGAGCAGGGGCCGACGGCTTCTTCTGCGGAAACCGGACCGAAGGACACTCCCTTCCCTTTGCCCCGCGCGGTTTTTCCGGCGATGCTCCGGGGAGTGACCGGAGCCGACGGAGGGGACGATATCTCCACGGAAATCGAAGGGGCGGAAGCCACGAGCGAGAGCATAATTGCCCGGAGCGCCGACGATATATCCGCGGAAATCGAAGGGACGGAAGCCGTCCTTTCCCTACAGGAAACCGACCTCCCTTTTTCGGGCGAAATCCCGGAAGAGGAAACGCTTTCGCCAGAAGAAGAACTTTCACTTTCCGGCGATCTCCCCCAGGAGGGTGCGCTTGGCGGCGAGTCGGCCGCTGCGGGCGGAGTAATGGTCGTCCGGGATGACCGGCTCCTCCATGAAAAGCAGGGAGAGCCTCCGGCACAGGAGGCAGTGCCCCGTCCGGGGGAAGAGAAAGGAAGATCGCCCCTTCCCGCAGATTCCTCTGCCGAACTATCGCCAAAGGAATCGCCGTTCCGTCAACGGGGTGAAGCTGCCGGCACCGGGGAGGAGGACGGTGCCTCCCCTGAAAAGCAACTCTCCGGCGTTCTTCCAGGCGGGAAACGGGCAAGTGAAACCGTTCCCCGCAACGACAACGCGGAGCAGGAGGAAACTGCCGGAGCCCTTGCGACGGACCGCACTCAGGAGCGACAGGAGAGGAACGGCGGCGCCGAAGATCGGGGCAACAGGCCGTCGGCCTCCGCTTCAGGAAAAGAGAGCGTTCTCCCGGGAACTTCAAAGAACGGAGACGGAGAGAAGGGCGAGGGACGGCAGTCCTTTTCCGGAAAGAACGACGACCCCGGAGCGGCCCTTTTCGTCCAGAGGCCGGCCCAGGGGCCGGCCGGAGTCCGTGTTGCTGCGTCTCCCTTCCCCGGCGGGTTCGCCCGGGAACTGGCTCTGGCCGGACGGGGCGGCGCCGCCCTCGAGGACGGAATGCACAACGTGGTGAGGTTCATGAGGGCGGAAGGACACCACCGGGCATCCATGATCGTTGATCCTCCCGCTCTCGGGCGGGTGGAGATCGAACTCGCCGCCACAACGGGCGGCGTGGAGGCATCCATAAGGGTCGGCAACGAACAGCTCCGTCAGCTGGTCCAGGACCAGATAGCCCTTCTGAGGACGCACCTTCAGCAGCAGGGCGTGCAGGTTGCCGAGTTTACCGTGGACATCAGGGACAGCGGCGGGGACGGCAGTCGCGGTGCCCATGACCGGACGAAGGGCAGGAATGTCCGCGCAGCGGCAGGAACAGGAGAAACGGAAGAGGACGCTCCATCCTTTGCGGTGGATCTTGAACAGGGCCTCCTTCACTGGGTGGCCTAGGAGGTGGAGAAATGACCATATCGGCAGTAACCGGCGGAAATGAAGCGAACTACACGGCGGCCGCGGACGAAGCCCTCAGGGATACGAACAGCGAGCTCGGGAAGGATGCCTTCCTGAAGATACTCATCGCCCAGCTGAGCAACCAGGATCCTCTCGACCCGCTCAAGGACAAGGATTTCATAGCCCAGATGGCCCAGTTCAGCACCCTGGAGCAGATGACCAACATGAACAAGAGCATCGAACAGATGAATGCCGTTACCAAGGGCTCAGCGGTGAACTATATCGGCCGGGTGGTGGAGTATCTCGACGACGAGGGGATGAGCGCCTACGGCACGGTGGCCTTCGTCCGGTTCGATACATCGGGGGTTATCCTCGCCACCACAGAAGAAATCGAAATTCCCCTCGAAAAGGTCGTGGCGGTGGGCTGAAAAAGGGCTTCAGAAAACAGCCGGGACCTCCGATTCAATAGAAGGATCGGTTCAGTGACGACAAGGACCGACCACCGCCCTCCAGGGAAGGCCGGGCGAACTGGAAACTGCAAGGGACTGCGGCATATCAGAATTGACAAGGAGGAAATGAAACCATGCTTCGATCCCTTATGTCCGGCGTATCAGGCGTGCGGGGGCACCAGACCCTCCTCGACGTGGTCGGAAACAACATCGCCAACGTAAATACCGTGGGCTTCAAGAAATCGAACGTGACATTCCAGGACCTCATGTACCAGACCAGCAAGGGCGCTTCCGCCCCCGGCGAAGCACGAGGGGGCATCAACCCAATGCAGGTGGGCCTGGGAGTAAACGTAGCTGCCATCGAAACCATCCATTCCCAGGGACAGCTCCAGTTCACGGGCAACCGGACGGACATGGCCGTCGAGGGCGACGGGTATTACGTGGTCAGCGACGGAACGAACCAGCTCTACACCCGGGCAGGAAACTTCATCCTCGACGCGAACGGCAATCTTGTCCAGTCGGGCACAGGCTACATGGTCAAGGGTTTCGGCATGTCCGTGAACCCCATCGACCCATCCTCCTACACCATGGGTTCCAATCTCATGGACATCAACATCCCCGTGGGGCAGAAGATTCCCGCCAAGGCCACGGAGCTTGCCGGATTCCGGTGCAACCTCGACAGCCGCGTGGATGCCTACCTCCCCATGGGAATTGAAACCAACGACTCGTCCCTGACGGTGAACCTCGGAACCGACCGGTATGTGCTCAGCAACATTTCAGGAAACAGTACCCAGGCGGGATTCCTCACACTGTCAACCGCCGCGGGAGCAACCTTCCCCGCCGGGATAGTGTGCGCCTACGACGGAATCGACACCACGTCCGGATACCCCCTGCTTAACGTCACCCTGACCGGAGCCTTCGCCGATCCGACGAACCCTCTCACTACGGACTACGACTCGTCAACCGGCACCCTGACCCTGCTCAATTCTTCGAACCAGATCGTTTCGAAGATCGAACTCTCGGGGTTCATGAACATCCAGATGGTGACCGACTCCTCCTCGGGAACGGCCGTGAACTATCTCGTGGAGTTCGACGACGATGCCGCCACGGGGAACCGCATTCTCAATCTCTGGAGCGAAACGGCCGCCGACCCCGAGACCCTCGAGATCCCCATGAACAGCGACGGCACATTCCAGCTTGCCGCTGCCACGGCCATCGGAGGAAGTCCCCTGAGCGCCCGGGCCACCGAGAACGGTCTCGGGGTCACCCTTCTCAACGGGGGCGTATCGGTGGCCACGCTCAACCAGAAGATCGCCGGCGTGCACAACACGAAGCTCGATGTCTACGACAGCCTGGGCAATGCCCACACCCTCGAGGTGAGCTGGGAGAAGATCGACAACAACCAGTGGCGCTGGAGGGCATGGCTTCCGTCCGAACCCGGAATAACCATTTCGAACAATACGGGGATCATGGAATTCAATTCCGACGGAAAGATCACAGCGGGGTCCTCCGGGGTCATCGGGCTGAATTTCGCTTCCCTCGGTGCGGAGGACGCCGCCATCACCCTCGATTTCACCGGTGAGGCCTTCGGCAAGGACGTCATGGAGGGCGTGACCCAGTACGGATCCGCCTACACCACCAAGGGGTATTTCCAGGACGGCTATGCCATGGGCATCCTGAACGACTTCGCGGCGGGCAAGGACGGCACCATAACGGGCGTCTACAGCAACGGCGTCACCATTCCGCTGTACCGGATCGCCCTCGCGCAGTTCTCCAACCCCACGGGCCTTTCCAAGGTGGGCAGCACAGCCTTCGCGTCGAGCAACAACTCCGGGCTCGCCCAGATCGTGGCGGCAGGGGAAGGGGGAGCGGGAACCATTGCGGGGGGCACCCTGGAAATGGCCAACGTGGACCTCTCCGAGGAGTTCGTCCGGCTCATCATCGCCCAGCGCGGTTTCCAGGCCAACGCCAGGGTGGTCACCACCAGCGACCAGGTACTCGAAGAAGTCATCAACATCAAGCGGTAGGGGAGGTCTGAAGCATGATCACCCTTCGCAGGATAAACGGCGAGGCCTTCACCATCAACGCCGACCTCATCGAAACGGTGGAGTCTACCCCCGACACGGTCATCCGTCTGGTTAACGGTCATCGGTACGTGGTGGCCGAACCGATGGATGAAATAGTGGATTTAGTGGTAAAGTACAGGCAGAAGGTTCTTTTTTCCTTCTTCGGGGGAAAATCCCCCCTTCCGGAAGACGGAGAGCGGGACTGATCTATAGTCCCGGCAACTGACGCGGCAACAGGGGAGGCAGGATTTTCGTGGATCTTACAACCGTCATCGGCTTGGCTGTCTGTTTCATCCTCGTCATTGGAGGTGTGGTGGCGGGAGGCCAGGGGGTCGCTTTCATCGACTTCCAGTCCATGTTGATCGTCCTCGGGGGAACGAGCGGTGCGCTGATAGTGTCGAACCCTCCCGAGAGGATCAAGAGTTTTATGAAGATCCTGAAGATGGCATTTACCGGAGGATCGCCGGATCTGGTCTCCCTGGTGCAGACCATCGTAAGTTTTGCTGAAAAGGCGAGACGTGAAGGGCTTCTTGCCCTCGAAGCCGATGCTTCGGAACTGGACAACGAATTCCTGAAAAGATCAATCCAGCTTGTTGTGGACGGCACCGACCCTGAACTCGTCAAGGCCATCCTCGACACGGAAATAGGTATTCTTGAGAGCCGCCACTCGTCCAACAAGTATTTCTTCGATTCCATGGCCGAACTGGCGCCGGCTTTCGGCATGCTCGGGACGCTCATCGGGCTTATCACCATGCTTGGAAACCTCTCGAATCCCGACGCCCTGGGTCCCGGCATGGCCGTAGCTCTTGTGACCACTTTTTACGGCTCGCTCATTGCCAACGGATTTGCCCTTCCCATAGGGAAAAAGCTTGCCGTGCGTTCCTCCCAGGAGGTTCTCTCCATGGAGCTCATGGTGGAGGGGGTCCTTGCCATCCAGGCAGGTGAGAACCCGCGGATCGTCGAGGAAAAACTGAAGGTCTTTCTTCCCCCGAAACAGCGTCATGACCTCGAGGAGAAGGCCGCTGAGGCGAAAGGAGGAGCCTGATGACACGAAAGAAGAAAGAGGAATCATCTCCCGGGGCGCCGCTGTGGCTTGTCACCTACGGTGATATGGTGACCCTGGTCCTCACCTTTTTTGTGCTTTTGTTCTCCTTTTCTTCCATCGACGTCCAGAAGTTTGAGATGATGATCATGTCGTTCCAGGGTGCCCTCGGTTTCATGCCGGGAGGGAAAGCTGTGCAGCAGGACGCGGCCGTCTTCGGAGGCCGGCCGGCGTCCCAGGCCGGAGAGTCCCGGAGGGTAACACCCAATATCCAGCAGGTCGCCCAGAACCTCAGAAACTACCTCAGGAGCGAAGGACTGGACAAGCAGGTGGTTGTCCGGATCGACCAGAGAGGCGTGGCAGTCTCCATTTCGGACCAGTTCCTTTTCGATTCCGGAAAGGCTGATCTGAAGCCGGAAGGAATGCGGGTTCTTTCCAAAATTGCGGAGTTCATCAAGGATTCCGTTCCGGCGGTGGCCGTGGAGGGGCATACCGATTCCGTTCCCCTCAGGGGCGGAATCTACAGGGATAACTGGGGGCTTTCTTCTGCGAGAGCGGCGGCGGTTGCGTCGTACCTTCAGTCCCGGGCAAATTTCGACCCCCGGAAACTGCAGGCAATCGGATACGGGCCCAACCAGCCCCTTGTGCCGAACGACACACCCGAGCACATGGCGCTGAACAGACGGGTGGACCTGGTCTTCCTGTCCCGGCATCCGAAGCAGTAAAACAGGCTGGGGGCAAGGGCAGCCGACAAGGGGGATGTTCGAATGAAACGGATACTGCTTTTTCTTTTTCTGGCGCTTCTTCTGCTGTCCCTCGGGTTCGGCGGCGGCGTGTTCGCCGGGAGGACGTGGCTCAGTCCCGAGGGCGGATCGCCGGGGGCGGTGATCGAAGAACCCGGCCCCGTCTTTTTTGTGGGTGACTTCATATCCAACCTTGCTGGTGCCGGAAATCACGTGGTCAATTTCAAGCTCTCCATGGAGATGAGCAGCCCCAGGGCCCTTGAGATGATCGCGTCTCCGAGCTGGCTCGCCAGGGTGAAGAACGAGGTGATTCTCCTCACGAAGGACAGGCTGTTCGAGGACCTGACGAATGCCGAGGGAATCCTCGCCCTTGCCGAGGACATCAAGAGAACGATAAACGCCATTATGCCCCCCGTACGGGACAAGGCCCCGGTGGTCAGGGTCCTTTTCGAGGGATTCGTTCTGCAGTAGGCCGGGCGGGGGTATCCGTACAC
This sequence comes from Aminivibrio sp., assembly GCF_016756745.1. Lineage (NCBI taxonomy): Bacteria > Thermotogati > Synergistota > Synergistia > Synergistales > Aminobacteriaceae > Aminivibrio > Aminivibrio sp. Next base: position 10,783 of record NZ_JAESIH010000033.1, on the reverse strand, counting down.
CGGGAAGGAGGTGGGGATTATAGTGACACCGGATGTGCTCTCTCAAAGTGAAATAGACTCTCTCCTCGAAGCGCTCTCAAGCGGAAGCGTCGACGTTGACGCCATGCGGAAGGAAGACGAAAAGAAGATCAAGCTGTACGACTTCCGTCGTCCCGACAAGTTCAGCAAGGACCAGCTCCGGGCCATCCAGATGATCCACGAATCCTTTGCCCGGCAGCTGACCACGACCATGTCAACCATGGTCCGGTCCATGGTTTCCGCGGAAGTCGCGTCGGTGGACCAGTTCGCCTACGACGAGTTCGTCCGCTCCCTGGTCCAGCCCACGGTGATCGGGATTCTGGAGATGTCCCCTTTCAGCGGGAACGCCCTTATCGAGATCAACCCGAACCTTGTGTTCGCCATTATCGACAGGATGCTCGGCGGCAAGGGGGGATTTTCGGGAAAGATCAGGGAGCTGACCGACATCGAGAGAACCGTGGTGGAAAGGGTCATCATGAGGATGCTCGAGCTCCTCGAGGAGAGCTGGAGCACCGTGGTGGACGTCCGTTTCCGCTACGAGAACCTCGAGAGCAATCCTTTCTTCGTTCAGATCTGTCCTGGAACCGATATGGTCCTCCTTGTCATTCTGAAGCTGAAAGTGGGTGACGTCGAGGGAATGGTGAGCATCTGCATTCCCTACTTCCTCATGGAGCCCATCATGGACAAGCTGAGCTCCCAGCAGTGGTTCGCCTCCACGGGGAGGAAGGGTGAAGAAGGATCGCGGGACTACATCCTGAGGCACCTCCGGAACGTCCGCGTTCCCGTTGCCCTGGAACTGGGGCACACGGTACTCAATGTGGCGGACGTCATGCAGCTCAGGACGGGCGATGTGATCAAGCTCGACGAGACTCTTGAAGACCCCCTGAGCGTACGCATCGGCAACCTCGTCAAGTTCAGGGCCGTACCGGGTTCGGTAAACGGCAGGTATGCCGCGGAAATTTCGGAGATAATTCAGGGCGAGGATGATCTGCCCGAAAGAGAGGGAGGGGCGGCCCCATGATTGACGAACTTCTGAGCCAGGACGAAATAAACGCTCTCTTGTCAGGAGCCGATTTCGGCGGAGACGGAGGAGCCGGAAAGGACACAGGGGGAATTCCCCCGGAGCGGCAGGGCATTCTGGACGACATCGCAGGCATTTTTTCCGCGTCGGTGTCCAGCGTCTACGGCATGCTCGCGGGCAAGGAGGTCACCTCCGTTGTCCGGGAAACCGCAGTGCTCTCCCAGAGAGATTTCATTTCCAGACCGGAAGGTGCGGCTTTTGCCTTCCGGGCGACGTGCGGCGGGCTCAATGACGCTCCCCTGGTGCTCGTCATCACGGAACGGGGGGCCCTTACCCTCGCCGACCTCATGATGGGCGGAGAGGGTAAGGAGCTTCCCGATGAGGCGGGGGAACTTTACCTGAACGCCGCCCAGGAAGGACTGAGCCAGGTAGTGGGGGCCGCTTTCACGGGTGTGAGCGGCATGCTCGGAGGGAAGCGCCTCATACCGGAAAATATTTCTTCCGCCCTTGAGCCGGAAGAATGGTTACCCTTTCCCACCAGGTCACCGGAAGACCAAACATGGACAGTCTCCGCATCCGTTTCCATCGAGGGGCTCGGTGATTTTCCCCTCTGGGTGCTGCTTCCCCTAGACATGGCCACGGCACTGGCCGACGAGGTCCGGGAGCTCGTCGCCGGGAAGGAGAAAAAAGAAGCTCCGGCAGCCGACAGGACCCCTTCGTCAGGGCCAAAGCAGCCCCAGGGCGCTCCCCGGGCGGAAACGGCAGCGCCGGAAGCGGAACATCCATCCTTCGGAAACGTGTATGACCAGTCCTCCGTCGATGTTCGTCCTGCCGAGTTCGTCCCCCTGCTACAGAAACCCGGAACGGGATACGGCAACAGCAGGATCGATCTCGTGGCGGATATTCCCGTTCGGGTAACAGTGGAGTTGGGCCGGACGAGAAAAAATATTTCCGACATCTTGAACATGACGCCGGGATCCGTGATAGAATTGGACAAAATGGCCGGTGAGCCTGTGGATATTCTGGTCAACGGCAAGCTTGTCGCCAAGGGCGAAGTGGTTGTCATTGACGAAAATTTCGGTGTCCGCATAACCGAAATCGTGTCTTCCGCAGGAAGGGTTCATTCACTCTAGGAAGGAATCCGCCGTTCAAGCTGTTTCCGAGAGAGGGATGTGGAAGAATGGGAAGGAAAGTGTTGATAGTCGACGATGCCGCCTTCATGAGAATGATGCTGAAGGACATTCTGACGAAGAACGATTTTGAAGTGGTGGCCGAGGCGGAAAACGGGAAAGTTGCCGTGGCCTCCTACCAGAAATTCAAGCCCGACATCGTCACCATGGACATTACAATGCCGGAAATGAACGGAATCGACGCAGTGAAGGCCATCAAGGCTATCGACGGGAGCGCCAGGATCGTCATGGTGAGCGCCATGGGGCAGCAGCCCATGGTCATAGAAGCGATCCAGGCCGGAGCGACCGATTTCATCGTAAAACCCTTCCAGCCTGACCGGGTGGTGGAAGCGCTCAACAAGGCTCTCGGCTAGAAAGATTGCCATGACCCGTTACTGCGCCGCGGCAGCGTTTTTCCTCATTCCATCCGCCGCGGAGGCTTCTTCGGCTGAATCCCCCTCTTTGACCGGGTACATGATCCGGATTGGCCTGAGCCTAGCCATTCTCGCTCTCGCGGGATACGGCGCAGTTCGTTATTCCCGGCGGGCCGCTCCCCTGAAGGCGAAGGGAGCCGTAAGCATGCTGGCATCCTTGCCTCTCGGCAAGGATGTTCTTTTTATCGTCCGGCTTGGACCGGACGTGGTCGCCCTGGCATCGGGAGGTGCCGGGACGAGGGTGATCGGCAGGTGGCGATATGAAGACTGGAAACAATACGAGGACGAAGACCGCCCTCAATAGGATTCTTCTCCTTTTGTCCGTGTTCCTCGCCCCGTCGGGAGCCGTCCCGGCCTTCGGGCAGGACGGGGCTCCGTTCATACCCCTTCCGGCGCTCCAGTTCGGTGTCCGCATGGCGGAATCTCCCTCAGACGTGGCGGTGACCCTCCAGATCCTTGCCCTTCTGACCGTGCTGAGCCTGGCCCCGGCCATCGTTCTCATGGTGACGAGCTTCACGCGGATTCTGGTGGTCCTGGGGTTTGTCCAGCGGGCCATCGGACTCCAGCAGACCCCCCCCAACCAGGTTATCGTCAGTCTCGCCCTTTTTCTCACCCTTTTCGTTATGGGGCCCACATGGGGCAGAGTCTACGATGACGCCCTCTCCCCCTATCTCGCCGGGAATATAACCTCAGCCCAGGCCTGGGAGGGCGCCATCAAGCCCGTCAGGGAGTTCCTTTTCAGGTTCACCAGGCAGGAGGAGCTGTCCCTCATGGTCACCATGGCCAGGATGGAGCAGCCGAGAAACCAGGAAGATATCCCCACCAGGGTCCTCCTGCCCGCCTTCATGCTCAGCGAACTGAAGACGGCCTTCCAGATGGGGGTGGTCATCTTCATCCCCTTCATCGTGGTGGACATGATCGTGGCCAGCGTCCTCATGGCCATGGGAATGATCATGCTGCCGCCCATGATGATCTCCCTTCCCTTCAAAGTGCTGCTCTTCGTCATGGCCGACGGCTGGAATCTCGTGGTGACGAGCCTGCTGAAAAGTTTTTCCTAGGAGGGGTGAACGGTGTTTTCAGTGAACATGTACGACGTGCTCAGCAACGCCATCTGGATCACCCTCACCACCGCCCTCCCGGTGCTCCTCGTGGCCATGCTGGTGGGCCTCGTTATAGGCATTCTCCAGACCGCCACCTCCATCCAGGAACAGACCCTCATCTTCATCCCGAAAATCATGGCGGTTCTGCTCGCTCTCGTGGTTTTCGGTCCCTGGATGTTCGGGCGGGTCGGCGACATGGCGCGGCTCATCTTCGGGCAGCTTGAGCGTTTTGTCCGATGACGGCGGAACAGACCAGGTTCGTAACCCTCCTCCTTTTCTATCTCCTCGTGGGGATCCGGTTCACGGGGATGATGTTCTCCGCTCCCGCCTTCATGGCGTCAAGCATGCCCCTGCCTCTTCGCTTCTGGTGCGCTTTTTTTCTCACTCTCGCGGCGGTGGGAACCATCCCTGACGCCGCGGTGGCGGTCGCGGTTTTCGACCACTGGACATCCATCCTGCTCGCGGCGGCGAGAGAGTTTCTCATCGGCGTGGCCATCGGATTTCTCGCGGCGCTCCCCCTGTACGCGCTCCAGATCTCGGGAGAACTCATCGGCATATCCATGGGACTCTCCATGGTGAGTCTCATGGACCCCCTGAGCGAGACCCAGGCCTCAATCATCGCCCAGCTCCAGTTTCTCGTGGGGCTGTGGTTCTTTTTCCGATGGAACGGGCATCTTCTGATGACCCAGTCGGTGGTGGAAAGCCTCAGGCTGGTCCCTCCCGGGAAGCTTGCCCTTGCCCTTTCCCGGGATCTTGGTCTGGGAGAGTGGCTGCAGCAGGCCTTCGTCCTGAGTCTCCGGTTCGTCCTCCCTTTTTACGGGGCGATTCTCCTGGCGGACGTGGGACTCGGGTTTCTCGCCCGGACCGTCCCCCAGATGAACATCTTTGTCCTTGGCCTTCCCCTGAAGATCGCCCTCGGTTTTTTCGTGCTCATGGTGGTCCTTCCCGTTACGGTAGAGGTCATGGCGGAACAGCTGGAAAGGTTCGTGGAATTCGCCCTCCAGGGAGCGACGGCGTGGCGATGATCTTCGATCTCCAGTTTTTCTCCCAGGAACGGACCGAGCCCGCCACCCCGAGAAAGAGGCGGAAGGAGCGGGAGGAAGGACGAGTGGCGAAAAGCCAGGACCTCGGAGCCGCGGCCGTCATCCTCGTGGGACTCTTTGCCCTCCTGGTCTTCTGGAGGTTTCTTTTTTCATGGATCGTGGCCTTTACCACGGACATGATCGCCTTCATGGGAGAGAACACCCTCAGGGAGGACGGCTGGTTATCAGTCATCCGGGAGGAGACGGCGTATGCCTTGGTGATTCCCTGGCTTCCCATCGGGCTTGCCGCTGCCCTGGGGGCTCTCGTCGTCACCGTTTCCCAGGTTGGTTTTTTTATCACGCCGAAGCCCCTGACGCCAAAAATGGACAGGTTCAATCCTGTCTCGGGACTGAAAAAAATCCTGTCTCTCCGCTTCCTGGTGGAAATGGCGAAGGGGCTGCTCAAGGCGGCCCTGTTCGCCCTGGTGATCTATTTTTCCCTTCGGAAGGACACTCCGGAGCTGATCCGTGCCATCCGATTCCCCCTCGAGGCGGGGGTCTCCCAGCTCTTGTGGAAGCTCCTGGGACTGAGTTTTCGCCTGGCCTTCCTGCTCCTCGTTATCGCCGTGTTCGACTACGCCTACCAGAAGTGGGAGTTTGAGCGGTCCATAAAGATGAGCAAGCAGGAGCTGAAGGAAGAGTACAAGCAGATGGAGGGAGACCCCCAGATCAAGAGCAAGATACGGCAGAAACAGAGGGAACTTGCCAGGAATCGCATGATGTCCTCGGTGCCAAAGGCCGACGTGGTGATCACCAACCCCACGCGCCTGGCCGTGGCCCTCGAGTACGACAGAAAGGTCATGGACGCTCCGGTGGTCTGTGCAAAGGGCAGCGGCTTCCTGGCCGGAAAAATACGGGAGGTCGCCGAAGAAAACGGCGTCCCTGTCGTCGAGAACAAGCCCCTGGCAAGGTCGCTCTTTGGTACTCTCGAGGTAGGGGAGGAAGTCCCGGAGGAATTCTACAGGGCCGTAGCCGAAGTCCTTGCCTTCGTCTACAGGATCAGGACGGGAAAACATCCCCCTTCCCCCGCCGCCGGACAGCGGGGTCCGGAAGAAAAGGACGGGCAACCCCCTGTTTTCATGTAGAATAGAACGGATCTTGGCACGTGCTCACGGGAAGGATGGATAGCGTGGTCGAATCGACGACGAACATGTCAGTGTTCAAAAAAATGCTTCATTACTCTGATATAGGCATGGCAGGGCTCGTGATACTCATCGTGGTGATGATGATCATCCCGCTGCCGACATGGCTTCTGGACGTGCTGCTGACGGTGAACATCACCCTCGGCGTGGTGGTCCTGCTTTCCACATTCTATGCCAGGAGGGCTCTCGACCTCGCCGCGTTCCCCACCATGCTCCTGATCGTGACCCTGTTCCGCCTCGCCCTGAATGTCTCCACCACGAGGCTCATCCTTCTGAACGCCGATGCGGGCCAGGTCATCAGCGCCTTCGGCAATTTCGTGGTTGGAGGAAACTACGTGGTCGGCGCAGTTGTCTTCCTCATCCTCGTGATCATCCAGTTTCTCGTCATCACAAAGGGAGCCGAGCGGGTGGCGGAGGTGGCGGCCCGGTTCACTCTGGACGCCATGCCGGGCAAGCAGATGGCCATCGACGCCGACCTGAACGCCGGGCTCATCGACGAATCGGACGCCAGGGAGCGGCGGCTCACCATCCAGCGGGAGGCGGACTTCTACGGAGCCATGGACGGAGCCTCCAAGTTCGTCAAGGGAGACGCCATTGCGGGCCTTATCATCACCCTCATCAACATCGTCGGCGGACTGTCCATCGGGGTGCTCCAGAGGGGCCTTCCCCTTGAACGGGCCCTGGGCCTGTACAGCCTCCTGACCGTGGGGGACGGTCTCGTCTCCCAGATTCCCGCCCTCCTGTTCTCCACGGCCACCGGAGTCATCGTCACCCGGGCCGCAGGGCAGACGGACCTGGGAAAGGACATTTTCACATCCCTGACCAACTATCCCCGGCCGCTCTTTATCGGGGCCGTGCTGCTCTTTGCCCTGGCCATGGTTCCGGGGCTTCCCACCATTCCTTTTCTTCTTCTTGGCTGCTTCCTGACCCTCATGGGCTACTGGGTTTACAGGGAAGGGAAGATTCAGGAATCCGAAGGAGGGGAGAAGCGGCGGGAAGGTGGGAAACCCCAGGCGCCGGGCGCTCCGGGAGAGGGAGCGAAAGCGGCTGCGGCGCCGTCTTCCCCGGAAGATGTCATGCACCTCCTGACTGTGGATCCCATGGAGGTGGAAATCGGGTATGCCATCATTCCCCTCGTGGATCCGGGACAGGGGGGAGACATGCTGGACCGCATCGGGACCATCAGGAAGCAGATGGCTGTGGAACTCGGCCTCATCGTGCCCCCCATACGGATCCGGGACAACATCCAGATCAAACCGACGGAGTACATCCTGCGGGTCAAGGGAGCGGAGACGGGACGGGGAGAGCTTCTTCCGGACCATTACCTGGCCATGAACACAGGGTCCGCCGAGGAGGAAATCGTGGGGGTTCCCGCCGTGGAGCCCGCCTTCGGGCTGCCGGCGGTGTGGATCTCCCCGGAGATGCGGGACAAGGCTGAATCCCTCGGGTACACCGTGGTGGACGCTCCCTCTGTCCTGGCCACGCACCTATCGGAGGTCATCAAACGGTTCGGCGCCGACCTGCTCACCAGGCAGGAGGTACAAAAACTCACCGACATGGTGAAAGAGGTCGCACCGGCCGTGGTCGAGGAAATGATGGCCGCCCTGTCCCTCGGGGAGATCCAGAAGGTCCTCCAGAATCTCGTCAGGGAACAGGTTCCCATCCGTGATCTGGTGAGTATCTTCGAAGCGCTGGCCGACTACGGCAAGATTTCCAGGAGCGTGGATTTTCTCACCGAACGGGTGCGGGAATCCCTTGCCCGGCTGATTACGATACGCATGCAGGATGAAACCGGCACCGTCACAGTAGCCACCCTTTCCCCGAACTGGGAGCAGAAGATCAAGGCCGCCATGGAAGGCGACCTTCTCCGGGGATGGCAGTTCAACATGGATCCCGGGGAAGTCCAGAAGATGATCGGAGCCGTTTCGAGAGCCGCGGAGGACATGTCCGTGAAGGGGCTGCTCCCCGTGCTGCTTGTCCACCCCGATGTACGGCTCGTCCTGCGGCGGATTCTTGAAGGATCGTTGCCAAGCCTGTTCGTGATATCCTATAATGAAATATCACAGGGTGCACAGCTTAAATCGGTCGGGATGGTGGAATAATTGGCTATAAAAATCAAGAGGGGGACGCAAATCACCTTCGAAGCGAAAGATGACGCGGAAGCTCTCCGGACCGTCAGGGACCGTCTGGGGCCGGACGCGGTCATTCTCTCCTCCCGGCGGGTGAAGGCCGGGGGCTTTCTCGGTCTCTTCCGCCGCACCGTCCTCCAGGTGAGCGCCGCCGTTCTCGAGGAAGAACGTCGTTCCGAGAGCGACGCGGAGAAAAAGGAACGGCTCGCGGCGTTCCAGAAGCTGCTTGAGATCAAGCAGGCCATGGTTTCGCCGGGAGAAGGCGTTACGGGGAACGAAGCCTCCGCCCTGGACGGGGAAACCTTCAGGGGAGACCGGACACTTTCCGCCGCAGGCGTCTATTCTCTCCGGCCCCAGAAAGTGAAGAAAGAAGTTCTCCCCCAGGATGGCACCCCTGACGGCGTGGAGTTTTCGCGGCAAGGGCTTGCGCTGGCGTCGGAAAAAACGCCCCCGCCCGCCGGCCCTCCCGAAACGGTCTCCCCTGAGAAACTTCAGAATGAAGTCAACGAAATCGCCCGAAGGTTGGACCTCGTGCTGAAACGTCTTGAAACCGAGCGGTCCGAACCGGCCCCTCCTCCCCTCCCGTCCGACGGGGGGAAGGACATTCTGGCAAAGCTTCTTGCCGCCGAAGTGAGCGAAACTCACGCCCGTTCCCTGGTGGAGCGGTTCCGGGACGACCCCGGGGGGAAGGATTTTGCCCAGTGGCTCAGCAAAAAGATTCCCGTGGCGGCCCAGGAATCCTGGGAAGCCTTGGGAGGCCGGAAGGTCATGCTCATCGGCCCCACCGGCGTGGGAAAAACCACCACCATCGCCAAGCTGGCGGCCATTCATTCCCTGTGGAAAAAGAAAAAGGTCTTTCTGCTCACAGCCGACACGTACCGGATAGCCGCCGTGAAGCAGGTTGAAACCTATTCCAAGATCCTCGGTATCCCCATGGACGTGGTGGACGATCCCAAGCTTATCGGTCCCGTCCTGGAGAAGACCGGCGAGTCTGATCTTGTCCTTCTGGACACCGCCGGCCGTTCCCAGAGGGACGGGGTCCGCATCGAAGAAATGCGGGAACTTTATCTTGCCTACCAGCCTGACGCGGTCCACCTCGTTCTCGCCGCGAACATGAAGTACCGGGACATGCTCGACGTGGTGAAGCGCATGGGCGTGGTCCCCGTCTCCAGGGTCATCTTCACCAAAACCGACGAGACCACCACCTACGGCCCCCTTCTCAACATCCTCCTGGACTTCGACCGACCTGTCTCTTTCATCACCACGGGACAGAACGTACCCAACGATATCGAGGTGGCATCGGGAGTGCGGCTGGCCGAAATGCTCCTCGGGGAAGAGAGGGGAACAAGCGGTGCCTGACGTTGAGACGAGGAAGGGAGACCAGGCGAAAGACCTGCGGCGTATCGTCGGCATGCAGCACAGGGCGGCCGGCCGGCTTTCCGGGCTCCGTTCCCTCGCAGTCCTGAGCGGCAAGGGTGGGGTGGGCAAAAGCAACATCTCGGTGAACCTATCCCTGGCCATGGCGGAGAGAGGCAAACGGGTCGTGCTTCTCGACGCCGATCTCGGCATGGCCAACGTCGACCTGCTCTGCGGCCTCTCGCCGAAGTTCAACCTTGCCCATGTCGTACGGGGAGAAAAGCAGGTCCGGGATATCATTCTTCCCCTGGGAGAGAACATTTCCGTTCTTCCCGGAGGACCGGGAGTCCGGGAGATGGCCGACCTCGACGAGGATGCCCTGTTGAATCTCATCGACAGCATGTCCGTCCTCGAGGGTATGGCCGACGTTCTTGTCATCGACACCGGGGCAGGCATCCACAGGAACACCATCTCCTTCGGCGCCGCGTCGGACGCCGTACTGCTTGTGACCACCCCCGAGCCCACGTCGATCAGGGACGCCTACAGCGTTCTGAAAGCGCTGGTTTCGGATGCGGCAGGCAAGACGGAGGTAACCGTGGTGGTGAACATGGCGGCCTCCCCGGAAGAGGGGCAGGATGTCGCCGACCGCATCAGGAGCGCGGCGGCCCAGTTCCTCGGCCTCTCGCCGGCTTTCGGCGGCACTGTGCTTCGGGACGAGACGGTCGCCCTTGCGGTGAAAAGACGGACGCCGGTTCTCTCTGCCTTCCCGGACAGCGACGCCTCCCGTTGCATCCGTTCAGTTGCCGGTAAGATCCTCGGTCTCGGGGACGAGCAGGAGCCTCTTGGGCCTGGAAGGGGCGTCAAATCCTTCTTTTTCAGGCTCGCCCGCGGGCTGGGATTGAGGAGGTAAACCATGGAGACCATGACTCCCCAGGCGTTCCTGGCCTTCCTGAACGGCAGAATCGGCTCGAAGGTCATCCTCTTCAACGAAGCCGGGCTGTACAAGGGAACCTATCCCTCCAGGGTGGAGGACGTGAAGGGAGACCTGGTGGGTCTTTCCCATCCCCTGCTCCGCGGAGCCCTCCTTCCCGTTCTTCGGAACGTGGAGCTCAAGCTCAAGATAGAGACGGAAGGAGCCCTGTACCAGGCCACCGTTTCCGTCGCCAGGGGAGGGCTCCAGGACGGTGTTCCCCTGCTCTGGGTTGTTCCCGTCTCCGATGCGGAGAGGGTCCAGCGGCGCTGTTTCGTCCGGGTGCCCTGCCTTCTCAAAACGTCTTTCTTCCGCCTTGAGGGAGAGGAAATAAAGCCCGAAACAGAAGAGTGGATCTCCGC
>NZ_JAESIH010000032.1 GCF_016756745.1 Aminivibrio sp. | reverse complement strand
TCGGCCTCTCGGACCCCAGGGTGATCTCCTGGGGACGGATGCTCCACGAAGCCCAGTCCTTCGGCGCCTTCACCGCCGGGGCATGGTGGATGCTCCTGCCTCCCGGCCTCGGCATCGCCCTCCTCTGTCTCGTCTTCCTGGACCTGGGGAAATACCTTGAAGAGCGGGTCGATCCTCGCCTGAGAGGAGGAAATGCCCTGTGATCGACATACGGAACCTCTCCGTCACCTACGGCCGGATAACCTCCGAAGGAAGGGGAAGCCGGGCCGCGGCTGTGAAAAACGTCTCCATGACCATCCGGAAGGGGCAGTTCTCCGCCCTCGCCGGAGAATCGGGAAGCGGCAAGAGCACTATCCTCATGGCCATTCCCGGGCTGCTTCCCCCGGGTACCGTCGTTTCCGGGGAAATCCTGCTGGACGGGAAAGATTTGCTCACCCTGCCGGAGAAGGAACTGAACCGCATCCGCTGGCGGCGCATCGCCATCGTTCCCCAGGGGGCCATGAACTCCTTCACCCCGGTGCTCACCGTGGGGCGCCACGTGGAGGAGGTGCTCTCCGTTCACCTCGGGCTTTCCCGGAAAGAAGCCCTGGACCGGATCCCCTCCATCTTCGCCCTGGCCGGACTGGACGAGGAACTGGCCCGCAGGTACCCCCACGAACTCTCGGGAGGCCAGAAACAGAGGGCGGCCATCGCCCTCGCCCTTGCCTGCTCGCCGGACTACCTTCTCTGCGACGAGCCCACCACAGCCCTGGACGTGATCACCCAGCAAGGGATCATCGCCACCCTGAAAAACCTCGTGGAGAAAAAGGGGCTCGGCCTCCTCCTCATCTCCCACGATCTTCCCCTTGCGGCCTCCGTCGCGGACAGGCTCCACATCCTGAAGGACGGAGAGCTGGTCGAGGAGGGCGATCCGGCCGAAATCACCGCCAGGCCCCGGAATCCCCACACCCGTGCCCTCGTAAAGGCCCTGCTGGACCTGGAGGAAGAATCATGACGGCTTTGCTGGAGATCAGGAACCTCTCGGTCGTCTTTCCTGGCAGGAGGCGGCGGGAACCCGTCAGGGCCCTCTCCGGCCTCACCTTCGCGCTGGAAAAAGGAGAAAGCCTTTCCGTCATCGGTGAATCGGGCAGCGGGAAAACCACCCTTATGCGGTGCATCCTCGGCCACGTTCCCCCGTCGGGGGGATCCATCACCCTCTTCGGGAAGGATATCGCCTCGGCCGACGGGGAGGAAATGACCGCCCTCCGGCGGCGCTGCGCCATGGTCTCCCAGGACCCCTACGGCTCCCTCCCCCCCACCCTCACGGTTCTCGAGGCGGTAATGGAACCCTGGCTCCTCGTCAGGGGGAAACATGCCGCCGGAGAAGGAGAAGAACGGGCCCGGATCCTTCTCGGCGAACTCGGGCTCCTGGATGAAGCCATTCTCTCCTCGCGGGTGCGCCTCTCCCTCTCGGGAGGCCAACGCCAGCGGGTGGCCATCGCCAGGGCGCTGATCCTCGACCCCGAACTTCTTCTCTGCGACGAGCCCACCAGCATGCAGGACGCATCCACCCGGGGGGAGATCATAGAAATCCTCGCAAAGCGCCGGCAGTCGGGCATGTCCATGATCTTCGTCACCCACGACCTCTTCCTCGCCCGGAAGGCCGCACCCCGGGGCATCGTCCTCCACAAAGGGACGGTGGTGGAGGAAGGCCTGTGCCGGGACATCCTCTCCGCCCCGAAGCACCCCTACACCAAGGCTCTCGTGTCCGCACTGCCGCGGCTGAAGCCTCCCCGAATTCTATAGCAAAGGACCAGGCTGCGTAAAAAACAAACAAGCGGAGGCATCAACAAGCCTCCTCTTGTTTGTTTTTTTGAAAATAGAAAAGACAATAATTTACTGTCGGCGCACACTACAGAAGATCGAATACACCATAGCTACAACCCCAGGCAGAAATCCTACATCCGCACCCCAGCGGGGTGCGGATGTAACGAAAAGACCGGGTGTTGTAGCCCGCTCCGCAGTGATGTATCATATCAGCGAAAAGAAGGGCTACAGCCTGAAATTCCCAAGGAGGACTCATCCATGCCGGCAATAAGGATAGCTGACCGTTTTTCCTCGCTTCAACCTTCGTCCATGATCAAAATATTCCAGGCCGCCTCGGCCGTGGAGGGGCTGATCAACCTGAGCTTCGGCGAACCGGATTTCCACACCGAGCCGGAGATCGTCGACGCCGCGGCAAAAGCCGCCCGGG
>NZ_JAESIH010000031.1 GCF_016756745.1 Aminivibrio sp. | reverse complement strand
CCAGGCGTAGGAGTGACCGAAGATGTACGGCCGGGGAGAGACCGACGATCTGTACCGGGTACTCGGGGTTTCGCGGGACGCCTCGGCGGCTGAGATAAAGAAGGCGTACAGGCAGCTGGTGCGGAAGTACCATCCCGACGCCAACCCGGGAAACAAGGAAGCGGAAGAGCATTTCAAGAAGATCAACCAGGCTTACGAAATCCTGAGCGACACCCAGAAGCGCGCCCAGTACGACCAGTTCGGCACCATGGACAACATGCCCGGCGGAAGCCCCTTCGACGGCTTCGGCGGGGGCGTGGGCGACATATTCGGCGATATTTTCGACAATTTCTTCGGGGGGGCGGGAGGCCGGAGAAGGGCCAACCCCAACGCCCCGCGGAGGGGAGCCGACCTCGAGATGGAAACGGAGGTCACCCTTCTGGAAGCAGCTGCCGGCGTGACCAGGGAGTTCCAGATCCCCCGGTGGGAGCCCTGCGGGGAGTGCGGAGGTTCCGGCGCGAAGCCCGGAACCTCTCCCGAGACCTGTCCGTCCTGCGGAGGCAGGGGTCAGGTGGAGACGAAACAACATACGCCCTTCGGCCAGTTCGTGACGGTGAACACCTGTCCCCGGTGCAACGGCGCAGGCAGGGTGGTAAAGGAAAAATGTCCGTCCTGCGGCGGTACCGGGCGAACCAGGAAGACCCGCAGGGTGGAGGTAAAAATCCCCGCCGGGGTGGATACGGGAACACGGCTGCGTGTTGCCGGAGAAGGGGAGCCCGGGACCAACGGCGGGTCCTCCGGCGACCTCTTCCTGGTGGTAACGGTGGCGGAACACCCCGATTTCAGGAGGGACGGCGCGGATCTGCACACCAGGCTGGTCCTCACCTTCCCCCAAGCGGCTCTGGGCTGTACCGTGCCGGTCCCGGTGCTCTCGGGTGAACCGGAGAATCTTTCCGTTCCTGCCGGAACCCAGCCGGGAAAGGTGTTTACCCTCAGGGGAAAAGGAATGCCCCGGCTCCGTGGGGCCAGGGGAACGGGAGACCTTCATGTCCATGTAGTGGTGGACGTGCCCAAGAAGCTGACCGACCGGCAGCGGGCCCTCATCGAGGAGCTGGCCAGGGAGATGCAGGTTGAAGTGGAGGACTCCGGTGTATTCGGCAAGTTCTTCCGGAAACTTTTCGACTCCTGAGAAAACGGTCCCGGGGAATATCCATCCCTCCTCCCTGTCAAAATCGCTTCTCATCTGGTACACTTTTTCTGTTTAAGGGAGGCTTAAGCCTCCCTTACTTCATATTCCCGGAGGAGATTTTCCATGACGAATACGACAGACAGCTACTGGTGGTATGTCACCCTGGAAGGAGGCCCCGGGAGTGAGGAAGTGCTCGCTTCCCTCGCTGAAATGTCGGGAAGCATCGGGTCCGAGGAGAGCGTGGCAGGCAATTCCGTTCTCATCAGGGCCTATTACCGTACCTCCCAGGATCTGGGGTTCTGGGTACAGCGCCTGGAAGAAGCCCTCAGCCCCTGGCCGGAGATAAAAATCGCCGACATGGGGAAAATAGAGAACAAGCAGTGGAACACCGACTGGAAGGACGCCTTCCCGCCACTCCCGGTGGGGGAGAAGCTGGTGGTCCTCGCCCCGTGGCACAAGGGCACCGAGCCGGAGGGCAGGATGCCCCTGTACATTTACCCCGGCTCCGCTTTCGGCACTGGGTACCACGAGAGCACCCAGATTGTCCTGACCCTGATGGAAAAACTCCCCCTGGAGGGAGCCGAGGGGGCCGACATCGGCACCGGGTCCGGCATCCTCGCCATAGCGGCCGTCAAGATGGGGGCAGCCGGGGTGCGGGCCAGGGACCTGGACCCTGCCGTCCTGTCCGAGGTCCGGCATAACCTGGAACTCAACGGTATCGAACCCGGCAGAGTGGAGCTCGAGGAGGGAAACCTCCTGGACGGCATGGAAGGGCCTGTGAACCTCCTTACGGCGAACATCATCATAGAGCCTCTCCTTGACATGCTGCCCTCTGTTCCGGGGATGCTCGCGGAAGGCGGCCGGGCGATCTTCTCCGGTCTCCTGGCGAAGGAGAGGGAACGGTTCTCCGCCGCCTTGGAGGAGCAGGGACTGCGGATTGTGGACGAACTGGTGATCAACGATTGGTGGGGGGTTGTCGCTGAACGGAATGATGAACGGCCTGGAAGGTAGGAAAATCTGGATCTGTTCCCTCGGGTGCCGCTCCAACCATTATGACGGAGAAGCCCTCGCCAACGCCTTCGCCGATGCCGGCGCGGAGCTCGTGAAATCGCCGGAGGAGTGCGATGGGGCGGTGCTGGTGAGCTGTACCGTCACCGCCATGGCGGACAAGAAATGCCGGCAGGCTGTCCGCAGGGTCCGGAGGCTTTCCCGGAACGCCCTTGTCGCCGTCTGCGGCTGCTGGGCCCAGAAGATCTCCAGGGAGGAAGCCGCTTCCCTGGGCATCTCCGTCGTTGTGGGCAACAGGCGCAAGGGCGAGCTGCCGGCCTTGCTCGCCGCAGCCCTCGGCGGGGAGTCTCCTTCCTTTGCCGAAGACCGAATCGATGTATTGCGGTCGAGGGAATGGGACGATCTTGCCCTCACCCGGCCGCTGCTCCATACGCGGGCCTTCGTGAAGATCCAGGACGGCTGCAACCATTTCTGTTCCTACTGCGCCATCCCCTACGTGCGGGGGTTTCCCGTAAGCCGGGATCCCGGCGATGTCCTCGCCGAAATAGAACGCATCGCCGCTTCGGGATGCCCCGAGGTGGTGCTTACAGGCGTCCATCTCGGCCTGTACGGAAAGTACGGCTCCGTTTCCCTGGCGGAGCTTGTCCGCCGCATCGCCGCCGTGGAGGGGATACGAAGGATCCGTTTCGGTTCTCTCGAACCCTTCGGCCTCGACGATGAACTCCTGGAAACCCTGGCGGCCGCACCCCGGTTCTGCCGTCACCTTCACCTGCCTCTTCAGAGCGGAAGCGGCTCCGTGCTGGGCCGGATGAAGCGGGGCTACGGCCCGGAGGAATTCCTGGCCCTCGCGGAGAAGGCGAGGAGCTTCCTGGGCGACGATCTTCACATCAGCACCGACGTTCTCGTGGGCTTCCCCGGCGAGACCGACGGCGATTTTGCCGACACCCTTTCCCTTATGAACGAATGCCGGTTCGGCAAGGTACACGTCTTCCCCTTCTCCCCAAGGGAAGGGACTGAGGCATGGTCCTATCCCGACAGGGTTCCCCGGGAAACGGTGCTCCGCAGGACCCGGGAGGCCCTCTCCGCCGCCGATGATCTGCTGGTCCGGTATGCCTCCCGGTGGGTGGGGGCCGATGTTGCCGTCCTCGCCGAGGAAACGGCGGGAAACTCCTTCCAGGGTCTGACTCCGTCTTTCCTGCGGGTGGTGGCCGGGGGCAGGGCGGAGCGGGGGGAAGAGGTGCAGGTGAAGATAACCCGGATATCCGGTGATTCCCTGAGGGGGAAGAGGACGCCGTGAGGACCGTCGGTTCGTTTTCCTCCGGTGACGGTCCCGTTCTCGGAATCGACCTCGGAACGAGATACGCCTTGTGTGCCGTTTTCGACGACGCACAGGGACCCCTGGTCGTTCCGAACCGCTGGGGGAAGAGATCCACTCCCTCGGTGACCGCGTGGACGGGGAACGGATGGACGGCCGGAGAGACTGCGGCGGCGGGGGAAATGAAGCACCCCTCCACCACGTGGTGGGACCTGAAGCGCAAGGTCGGCACACCGTGGAAAGGACGGTGCGGCCGGGCCTCCGTCTCCGCCGAGGATGCCCTCGTTCCGCTATTGACCCTTCTCCGGGAGGACGGGGAGGCCTTTCTGGGCACCTTTGTGGAGGCCTGCGTCCTTGCCGTTCCCGCCTCCTTCAGCTTTGCCGAGCGGTCCGCCATGGCCCGGGCCGCCCGTTCGGCAGGCTTTTCGCGGTTGAGGATCGTCAACGAACCCACGGCTGCGGCTCTTGCCTTCGGCTCGTCGGGGAGATTTCTCATCCTCGACTACGGCGCCGGCACCGTGGACCTGTCGGTGGTGGAGTGCGGCGGCGGAGTCTGGCAGGTCATCGAGAGCAGTGGAACACCCTCCTGCGGCGGCCGGGATTTCGACGCCGCCCTGGCGGTGCTTCTGGCCGAAAAGAGCGGGATCAACCCCGGAGGAGCGGACTCGCCCCTTCACCGCATGCTTCTCTCCGAAGCCGAGGAGGTCAAGATCGCCCTTTCCGCCTGCCTCTCCCATGAGTGGACCCCTCCGGCGGGTCCGGGAGCTTCTTCCGTGACGGTCACCCGAAGGGAGTTCGAAGACCTGGTCCGTCCGTCCCTGGAACGGGTTGTCGCCATGGCTGCGTCCCTCCGGGATGAGCACGGGCCGGCGAAACTCCTTCTCGTCGGCGGAGGGAGCCGGATTCCCCTCCTGAGAACCCTTCTCGCTGAACGGGTGGCCAGGCCTGAACACCTCAGCCGGTGCCCCGACGAGGCGGTGGTCACCGGGGCCGCCCTGTACGGCAGCCGGGCCGGGACGGAACGGCTGCTTCTGGATGTGCTGTCGGATGACCTCGGAATACTCGCCGCCGACGGAACTCCTGTTCCGCTGCTGGAGAAAGGCATGCACCTCCCTGCGAGAGTGGGAAAAAAATTCACCAGCGTCGGCAGCGGTCCGTTCATCCTCCGTGTTTTCCAGGGAGACCGGAATCGGGTCATTTCAACCGTGAGGATTCCTGACGCAGAAAAAGGAGAGTCCATCACCCTCGTCTTTGCCGTCGACTCCGGGGGACTGCTCCGGATGGACATCCTCAGGGAGGACGGGCGCGCCGCAGTCATACCGCCCCTCGAGGTCGGATCTTCCGGCGCATCCTCCTTCGACCCGCAGCCAGAGGATCTTCTCGACCTCGAAAAGCGGTTCGCCATGGTCTCCCCGGTCCTGTCCCCGGCGCAGCAGGCCAGGGGAGAGCTTCTTTTCCGAACCGTGAAGAGCCTCCGGGACGAGGGGTACTACCCCGAGGGGGCTGAATTCCTGGAGCAGATGGTGGCCGAGATGGAGAGGGTGATTCGCTGAAATGGCCGCGCCCATGGAAATACTGGACTGCTTTGAAATTCTCGGCATTACTCCCGGCGCCCATCCCGGAGAAATCCGGTCAGCCTTCCGCCGCCTTGCCCTCTCTTTCCACCCTGACGTGGCCGGTCCCGGGGAAGCGGGCAAGTTCGAGACCATTGCCGCTGCCTACGCCGTCCTGAAGTCGGCAAGTCCGGGAGAAGTGGCCGATGCTCTGAAAAAGAGGAAAAAATCTCCGGGGGCTGCACCCCGGAAGGAACGGGGCAGCTCCCCCTTCCGCCGGTGGAGAAAGGGAAAGGCGACTTCATCCCCTTCAGGAAAAACGGAGGAAGAGGGGGACGGCTCGGGAAGGATCCGGGAACTCCTCCTGGAACGGGCCCTGGTGGAGGCGGAGCTCTCGGTTGCCAGACTGCTTGAAAGGGCCAGGGCGGGGGAGAGTGCCGAAAATGTTTCCCAACTGGTGAAGCGCCTCCTCGGGGCTCACCCCGGAGTGCGGCTTCTTGCCCTGGGAGCCCTGGGCCGGAAGGCGCCCGGGGAAGAAGTGTTTGCCGCCCTCCTTGAAATGGTGCGCCTCTGGCCCGTGGATGAAGATGTGCTTGAACACCTGGTCCTCTTGGACTATTCCCAGGAGCGGAGGAGAAAGATGGCCGAAGCTCTCGCCGCCCGGGCGGCTTCCTTGCCTGAACGGCCGGCCCTGGCCTTTCTCCGGTGGATGTCCCCCCTCCCGGACAGGGCGGACTTCCTGGGGAAAATCCTTTCACACCAGTCGGCTCGGGTACTTGCCTCGGCCCTTTCTCTCTGGCCGGGGGGCACCCTTCCGGACGACCTTGCCCTCATCCGTCTGCTGAAGCGGGATGAAGAGGAGATTCTCGTCCCCCTCCTGAGAATACTGAAGTCCGGGGGAGCCCCTCCGTGGGCCGGCCCACGGCTTGCTGCACTATCGGAAAAACATCCTTCCGCTGCCGTCAGAGTTTGGGCCCGGAGTATTGTGCGGGCCCAAAATCTGGTATAAAATACTGTGAGGTGGGATTTTTGGACGGAAAGTGTCTGTTCTGCGAAATTTCGGCGGGAAGGGTCCCTGCGGATATAGTGTACGGCGACGAAGATGTGATCGCGATCCGGGATATAGCTCCCCAGGCGCCCCTGCACCTTCTGATCATACCGAGAGAACACGTGGAATCAGCGGCCCATGTCCGAAAGCCCGAAGTGTGGTCGAAAGTCATGGACTGTGCCGTGCAGACGGCCTTCCGTCTCGGGTTTGCCCCGGGCGGATACAGGCTGGTGGTAAATTGCGGCGAACAGGCCGGGCAGACGATTCCCCACCTTCATATTCACCTGTTGGCGGGACGCAGTTTCCGCTGGCCACCGGGGTAGATGCGGGTGGCGAAGAAAGGGGGGAATGGTGTATGACGACTGTCGTTCGGAGAGAAAACGAATCCCTTGATGACGCTCTCAGACGGTTCAAACGCGAGGTCTCCAAGGTAGGGACCCTGCGCGAGGTGCGCAAGAGAGAGCACTACGAGAAGCCCAGTGAAGCGAAGAAGACGAAACGGGCCGAAGCCGCGCGGAAGAGGCGGACCAAGTCCAGGGGGTAGAACACGGTGATTGATCTCGAGAAACGGATTTCAGACGATCTCCTTGCCGCCATGAAAGAGAAGAAGGAGATGGAGCTGTCCTCCCTCCGAATGCTCAAGGCGGAGTTCCAGCGGGCCAAAACGGAGAAGGGACACGCCGGCGAGCTGTCGGAGGACGAGGTCATATCCGTGATCCAGCGGCTTGTGAAGCAGCGCCGCGAGGCGGCAGACCAGTACACGGCCGTCGGAGCGGGCGATCGTGCAGCCCGGGAACTGAAAGAGGCTCTGTTCATCGAGACTTATCTTCCGGAACAGCTCAGTGACGAAGAACTCGGTCAGATCGTCGAGGAGGCGGGCGCCCTTGCGAAAGCCACCGGTCCCAAGGACATGGGCCGGGTCATGGGCAAGGTTATGGCTGCAGTCAGGGGTCGCGCCGACGGGAAAAGGGTCAGGGCCAGGGTTCAGGAATATCTCCAGTCCCTTGTCGAATAGTCCTTGCCGCAGCGGTTTGTGTAATTCAACCAGTCATAGTGAACTGAAAGCCGGGGAAACCCGGCTTTTTTCGTCTTTTCTCCCCGGTGTTTCTTCCGGTGACATTGTGGACAACGGCCCATAGGCACGGGGACCCAGGGAAATGGGCTCTTTGTCTCTCTGGAAAAACACCACATATTGGGGTATCATACCGAATGATGTCCTACATATAGGGAGGTTCGCCCATGAGATGTCCATCCTGCGGAGCCATGGAAACACGGGTCATCGAGACCCGGACCGCCGACGAAGGCCGGGTGGTCCGTCGGCGGAGGGAGTGTCCCGAGTGCTCCAGCCGCTTCACCACCTATGAGAAGGCCGAGGAGAAGCGAACCCTGCGGGTGATCAAGAAGGACGGAAGCAGGGAGAGCTTCGGCCGGGACAAGATCATCCGGGGCATAAGCAGGGCCTGCGAAAAGCTCCCCGTCTCCCTTGAACAGATAGAAGACTTGGCCTCGAAGATCGAGGACGATCTCAAGACGGAAGGGTACGGCGAGGTTCCCGTGTCGGAGATCGGCCGGAGGGTCATGGAAGGCCTCCGGAAGATCAACCAGGTTGCCTACGTCCGGTTTGCCTCGGTCTACAGGGAGTTCACGGATCTTCAGAGTTTCCAGCACGAAATTGCCCGTCTCATCGGCGAAAAGGAGGTTTCCGGAAATGGCGAAGAAGACTGACGAACAGGCGGCGTTCCTCCGGGGAAGGGAAGAGCCTTCCCCGGGAAGGGAACAGGACATGCCCGGACGGCAGATGGTCATGTTTGCCCCGGGGGGCGAGTCCACGGACCTCGCCCTCATGGTGGACGCCCTTGCCCACGAGGAAACTCGGTCCTGGCACCCGTCCCGGATCCGGGACGCGCTGGTGAAGGAAGCGGGCGTGGAGCCCGGCCTTGCCGGCGAGATCGCCTCCGAGGTGGAGTCGGACCTTCTGCGGTGGGGAAGGGACAGGGTCACCACGTCCCTTGTCAGGGAGCTTGTCAACGTCAAGCTCTTCCAGAGGGGATTGGACGCCAAGCTCCAGGACCACAGCCGGATCGGCATTCCCATCCATGACCTGGAGACCATGATGCTGAACCCCAACCGGGAGAACAGCAACACCACCCATAACCCGGAATCCATCAATCTCTCCATTGCGGAGCTGGCGCTGAAGCAGTACGCCCTTACGAAGGTTTTCTCCAGGGATGTGGCGGAAGCCCACCTGTCGGGGACCATCCACCTCCATGATCTGGGCATGGTAAACCGGCCCTACTGTTCCGGCCAGAGCGTCGCCTACGTGGCGAAGTTCGGCCTCAACCTGCCGTCCATCACGAGCATTTCCAAGCCGGCGAAGCACCCTGACGTCCTGCTGGCCCACCTGCTCAAGATGACTTCGGTGCTCCAGAACAACTTTGCCGGGGCCATCGGGTGGGATGCGGTGAACACCTTTTTCGCCCCCTATCTCGCCGGTCTGCCGGAGGAGCGGATCCACCAGCTCGCCCAGATGCTCATTTTCGAGTTCAACCAGCTCGCCGGCGGCAGGGGAGGACAGGTCGCCTTCACGGACATCAACCTCTACTACGAGATCCCGAAACACTTCCGGGACGTGCCCGCCATCGGACCGGGAGGGGTGGAGACGGGAAAGACCTACGGCGACTATGCCGCCGAGGCGAAGAGCTTCCTGAAGGCCCTCTTCCGGGTCTACCTGGAGGGGGACAGCCGGGGGCAGCCTTTCTTTTTCCCCAAGCCGCTGCTGCACATCACCGAGGATTTCTTCCGCGAGGAGGGGTGGGAGGAGATGCTTTCCCTCGCCTGCGAACTGTCAGCGGAAAAGGGGAACACCTATTATGTCTTCGACCGCGGGGACGTGGTGAAGCTCTCGGAGTGCTGCCGCCTGAGCTTCGAGCTCGACGACAGGGATCTCCTCGATGCACGCACTCCATGGAAGCTCCGCTTCTGCGCCCTGCAGAACGTCACCCTGAACCTGCCCCGGCTCGCCTACCGGAGCGGGGGAGACAGGGAAAGCCTGTTTGATCTGATCGACCATTACATGGAACTCGCGGCAAAGGCTCACGTCCAGAAAAGAGAGTTCCTGGGGAGCATCCTTGCCCAGGGGAAGAAGGGGCCCCTCTCAGTGCTCTGCATGGACCACGACGGCGAGGCCTATCTCCGGATTGACAAGGCGAAGTACCTCATCGGCATCCTCGGCGTGAATGAGATGGTCCAGGTGATGACGGGGAAACAGCTCCACGAGTCCGAGGAGGCCCTCGGCCTTGCCCTCGCCGCGGTCCAGTACATGAACCTGAAGTGCGAAGCCCTCACGGAGCGCACGGGGCTTTCCGTGGTGCTGGAGCAGACTCCGGCGGAGAGCACCGCCTACCGCTTCGCCAAGCTCGACCTGAAAGACTGGCCGGAAGCCGCGTCGGTGGTGAAGGGCGATCCCTGCAGCGGCGAGGTGTACTACACCAACAGCAGCCATATCCCCTACTCCGTCCGGATGGACCCGGCGGACAAGGTGCTGTGGGAAGGGCGGTTCCATCCCATGATTTCCGCCGGAGCCATCACCCATCTCTGGATGGGGGAGCATAAGCCGGATCCGGACGCTCTGGCGTCCTTTATCCGGAAGATTTTCCGTCACACGGAGAACGCCCAAGTGGCTTTCAGTCCCGAGTTCACCATCTGCAACAGCTGCGGCCGGGTGAGCCGCGGGCTCCGGACGGAATGCGGCTGGTGCGGAAGCCGTGACGTGGACGGCATCACGAGGATCACGGGCTATTTCACCCGGACCTCGAGTTGGAACGGCGGCAAGAGGGCTGAACTCCGGGATCGGGTACGGACATCCCTGCAATCGTCCGGCCTGCGGGGATGATTTTTCGCGCTGCCGCAGATGCAAATGCACTCTTCCTGTAGGCGCCTTTTTTGTGTATAATTCCGGGGAAGTATGTAAACCACATCCGAGGAGGGAATATCCAAATGAAGCTTCGTAACGTACTGCTTGCGGCAATTCTTGTTATGGTTCTTGCGGGAACTGCTTTTGCGGCCGATACCATCAAGATCGGCGTGTATCTTCCCCTGACGGGAAGGACGGCGTTCGGCGGCCAGCTCGAGCTCGAGGGCATCCAGATGGCCCACAAGGAACTGCCCGAACTTCTCGGGAAGAAAGTGGAACTCGTCGTCGTGGACAACAAGACAGACAAGGTCGAAGCGGCGAACGCGGTGAAGCGTCTGGTGGAACGCGACAAGGTCGTCGCGGTCATCGGAACCTACGGCTCCTCCCTCGCCATGGCGGGCGGCGAAGTGGCCGAGGCTGCAGGGATCCCCATGATGGGAACCTCCTGCACCAACCCTCTCGTGACCCAGGGCAAAAAGTACGTCTTCAGGGCCTGCTTCATCGACCCCTTCCAGGGCGCCGGTGCCGCTACCTATGCCATGAAGGACCTCAACCTGAAGAAGGCAGCCCTTCTCGTGGACGTGGCCAACGACTACTGCGTGGGCCTCGCCAGTTTCTTCAAGCAGTCCTACAAGAAGCTCGGCGGCGAAATTGTCTCCGAACTGAAGTACAACTCCGGCGACCAGGACTTCACCGCCCAGCTCACCGAGATCATCAGCAAGAAGCCTGATCTTCTCTTCATCCCCGCCGACTTCGCCGAGGGCGCCATCATCATGAAGCAGGCACGGGAGCTCGGCGCCGAGTTCCAGATCATGGGCGGCGACGCCATGGACAACCCCGAGATCGTGAAGATCGGCGGAGACGCCGTGGAAGGCTTCATCCACACCACCTTCCCCTACGATCCTTCCATGACCGACATGAGCCCGATCGCCAGAACCTTCACCGAGAACTGGAAGAAGGCTCACCCTGAAAAGGACCCCAACGTCAACGCCGCTCTCGGCTACGACTCTTACATGCTCGTCGCCAACGCCATCAAGGTTGCCGGATCCGCCGAACCCGATGCCATCCGCGACGCCCTCGCAAAGACGAAGAACTTCCCCGGCGTCACCGGCAGCAAGACCATCAATGAGACCCACGACGCTGAGAGCCCGGTGGGTATCGTGCAGATCAAGGACGGAAAGAAACTGTTCATCGGAACCGTCGAGCCCGAGATGTAAGGGATCCCCCTTCCTCAAGGTTCGTTCGCACTTCTTTGTCCGGAGGGTGGGGGAACGCCTCCACCCTCCATTTTCTTGAAGTCAGGGGGGAACCTCTATGAGCGGAAGCATGTTTTTCCAGCATCTTTTCAACGCGATAACACTCGGATCTCTCTACGGCCTCATCGCCATCGGATACACCATGGTCTACGGAATTCTCAGGCTCATCAACTTTGCCCACGGAGAAATCTTCATGCTGGGCGCCTACTTTATCTTCTTCGCCATTACACTGCTGCATCTCCCCTGGGGACTGGCCGCGGTCCTTGCCGTGGCCGCCAGCTCCTTCTGCGGTGTCCTTGTGGACAAGATCGCCTACAAGCCCCTCAGGAACGCCCCCCGTATTTCCGCCCTCATCAGCGCCATTGGCGTGTCCTTCTTTATCCAGAACCTCAGCATCGTGATCTTTACCGGTCTTCCTCGACCCGTGTCGCGGCCCGACTGGCTCGTGAAGGTCATCAAGTTCGGAGAAATCCGCATTCTGCCCCTTGCCATCGTCGTCCCCGTGGTGACGCTCTTCCTTGTGCTCGGGCTCCTCTGGATCGTTTACAGAACCAAGCCCGGGCTCGCCATGAGAGCCATCTCGAAGGACATCGAAACCACGAGGCTCATGGGCGTGTCGGTGAACAGGATCATCTCCATCACCTTCGGCATCGGCTCTGCCCTTGCAGCCGCATCGGGTATCATGTGGGCCCTTCGCTATCCCCAGATCCATCCCTTCATGGGCCTCTTCCCGGGCCTGAAAGCCTTCATCGCCGCCGTTTTCGGCGGCATCGGCTCCATCCAGGGGGCGGTGATCGGCGGAATGTTCCTCGGCGTCATCGAAATCATGGCGGTCGCCTTTTTCCCCACCCTGTCGGGATACCGTGACGCTTTCGCCTTCGTACTCCTCATCATCATTCTGCTCATGAAGCCCACAGGGCTCATGGGAGAGAAGCTGGAGGACAAGATATGAATACCCGGACGAGAAACCTCATCCTCAACGGCGTGGCCATCGCGGGTATCGGGGCGTTCATCTGGTGGGCCCAGGGAAACCTGGACGGCTACAAGATCCAGGTGCTCAACCTGATTGCCGTAAACGCCATCCTCGCCCTCAGCCTGAACCTGATCTACGGCTTCACCGGCATGTTTTCCCTCGGCCACGCAGGCTTCATGGCCATAGGTGCCTACGTGTGCGCCCTGCTCATCCTGACCCCTGCCCAGAAGGAGACCATGTGGATCCTCGAGCCTCTCATCTGGCCCCTGTCGGTGATCCAGGCACCCTTCTTTGTGGCGGTGCTCCTGGCGGGGATCATAGCTGCCCTTTGCGGCCTGCTCATCGCCATCCCGGTGCTGCGCCTGGGCGGCGACTACCTCGGCATCGCCACCCTGGGCTTCGCCGAGATAATCCGGGTGGTCCTCACGAACCTCAGCTTCATCACCAACGGCGCCCTGGGGATCAAGGGCATTCCCAACTATGCGAACCTCTGGTGGAATTACGGGTGGCTCCTTCTGACCCTCTTCTTCATCATCAGGCTCGTCAACAGCAACTTCGGCAACGTGCTCAAGGCCATCCGGGACGACGAGATCGCCGCAAAGAACATGGGCATCAACACCTTTTTCTACAGGGTGGTCTCCTTCTCTATCGGCGCATTTTTCGCCGGCGTGGGCGGCGCCCTCATGGGCAGCCTCGTCACCACCATCGACCCGAAGATGTTTGTCTTCACCCTGACCTTCAACGTGCTGATGATCACCGTGGCAGGAGGGCTCGGCTCCATCACGGGCAGTCTGATCGGGAGCGTGGTTATCACGGTGCTCCTCGAATGGCTCAGGATCGTGGAAAACCCCCTGGTAATAGGAGACTTCGAAATACCGGGCATTCCGGGGATGAGAATGGTCATCTTCTCCCTCTCGCTCATCCTCATCATTCTTTTCCGCAGCGAGGGTATCATGGGCATGAGGGAAATAAGCTGGAACCGGCTGTTCGGCCGTTCCGCCCGGGGCGGTGAAGCGAAATGACGACCCAGGAGCCCATACTCCGCATGGAAAACGTGACCATGAAGTTCGGCGGACTGACCGCCGTCAGGGATTTCACCATCGACGTCCCCCGGGGTTCGATCGTGGGGCTGATAGGTCCCAACGGGGCGGGCAAGACCACGGTATTCAATATCGTGACCGGCTTCTACAAACCCACGGAGGGTCGGGTTCTCTTCGACGGCAGGGACATCACCGGTATTCCTCCCCACATGGTGTGCCGGGCGGGGATCTCCCGGACGTTCCAGAATATCCGCCTCTTCTCCAATGAAACGGTCCTTGAGAACGTGATGATAGGATGCCACGTCCGCAGGAAGGCGAAGTGGTGGATGGCCCCCCTTGGGCTTCCCCTTTTCCGCAGGGAGGAGGAGGAAATTCGGAAAAAATCCATGAACCTTCTCGAATCGGTGGGCCTGCTCAGGTATGCTGACGAAAACTCGGCCTCCCTGCCCTACGGCGCCCAGCGGCGGCTGGAGATCGCCAGGGCTCTCGCCACGGATCCGAAATTTCTCCTTCTGGACGAGCCCGCCGCGGGAATGAACCCCCAGGAATCCCGGGAACTGATGCAGTTCATCCGGAACATAAGGGAACGGTTCGGCATCACCATCCTTCTCATCGAACACGACATGAAGGTGGTCATGGGAGTCTGCGAATACATCTGGGTTCTCGACTACGGCGTGAAAATCGCCGAAGGCGGCCCCGACGAAATCCAGTCGGACCAGAGAGTCATCGTGGCCTACCTCGGAGAGGAGTACGTGAAATATGCTGAAAATTGAAGACCTCAACGTATACTACGGGGCCATTCATGCCGTCAAGGGAATTTCCCTCTCCATCCCGCAGGGGAGCATCGTCACCCTCATCGGTGCCAACGGGGCGGGAAAGAGCAGCACCATCCGCGCCGTGGCGGGGCTGGTGAGGAGCGTCAAGGGGAAGATTGTCTACACCCCGCCTGAAGGGGAACCTATAAACCTTGTCGGGAAGGCCCCCGAGGAGATGGTCAAGCTTGGAATCGCCATGAGCCCAGAAGGGCGGCGGATTTTGCCCCACCTTACAGTGGAGGAGAACCTTCAGCTCGGTGCCTTCATCAGAAACGACAGGGACGGGGTGGAGCGTGACCGGGACCATGTGTACGAACTGTTTCCCCGGCTGAAGGAACGGTCCTGGCAGAAAGGGGGAACCCTTTCCGGAGGAGAGCAGCAGATGCTCGCCGTGGGCCGGGCCCTCATGAGCCGGCCTCACCTGGTGATGCTCGACGAACCCTCCCTTGGGCTCGCCCCTCTTCTCGTCAAGGAAGTCTTTGACATCATCGGGGAGATCAATGCCCAGGGCAAGACCGTCCTGCTGGTGGAGCAAAACGCCTTCGCGGCGCTCAAGATCGCATCTTACGCCTATATCCTTGAGGTGGGATCCATCGTCCTCGAGGGCAGGGGAGAGGATCTGCTCAAGGACAGCAGGGTGAAGGAAGCCTACCTCGGCGGCTGACAGCCTGCAAGGAACGCCGGACCGGGAACAGCGGCCCGCAGAGGATGGAAACAGCGGGAGTGCCGCCGGCAGGACGAAGACCGGCGACACTCCCGCTACCTGAAAAACCTGCTGATTGAGGGGGGAAAGGCCCGTTGTCCTTTTCAGCTTCCTATACTAGACTGTGAGGCGAAATGCCGTCACAAGGAGGGTATGCCCGTGAGGAAGAGTGCTTGGAATATTCCCAACATATTGAGTCTTCTGAGGGTCTTTCTTGCTCCCTTGGTGCTTATCTTTCTTACCTTCAAGTTTACCTACCCGGTGTATATCGTGGAAGAGCTCGAACTGCGGGTGACTTTCGGGGACATTCTCGCAGGGACGGTCTTCATCCTTGCCGCTCTCACCGATACCGCAGACGGCTACATCGCCAGGAAAAAGGGCATGGTGACCAACCTGGGCAAGTTCATCGACCCCGTGGCCGACAAGGTTCTCGTCATGGCCGCCCTCGTCTCCCTGGTGGAGCTCCAGCGCATTCCGGCGTGGATAGTGGTGGTGATCCTCTCACGGGATCTCGTCGTCACCGGCGTCCGCATGGTCGCCGCCGCCGAAGGGGTTGTCATCGCCGCCTCCAGGGGAGGCAAGGTCAAGACGGTATTCCAGATCGTGGCCATCTCCATGCTCATTTTCAATCTTCCTTTCGGCATCCAGTTCATGTGGGTCGCCATGATCCTCACCGTCTGGTCCGGCATGGACTACCTCGTCAAGGGCAAGAAACTCTTCACAGACTGAACGTCCTTCTGTCCTTTTTCCGCCGAAATACTTTGACCCCGTGCACTCCCGGAGCATATAATGTCCTGGTGTGAACTGCCGTGGGAAAGTTCACCCCGCGGCCGATCTTTCATTTGAGGTGACGTAATGCTCGATAAACTGAAAAAAGTCCTGGGCCTCGATCCCAATGACCGGGCGCTCAAACGCTACAGGGAAAAGGCGGATGAGATCAACCGCCTCGAGCCCGAAACAGCGGCCCTGTCGGACGAAGAACTCAGGAACAAGGGGCCGGAGTTCAGACGGCGCCTTGAAAGCGGCGAATCCCCCGACGATCTTCTTCCCGAGGTTTTTGCCGTAGTCAGGGAGGTCTCGAAGCGGACCATCGGGCTCCGCCACTTCGATGTCCAGCTCATGGGCGGAATGGCCCTCCACGAGGGAAAAATCACGGAGATGAAGACCGGTGAAGGCAAGACGCTGGTAGCCACCCTGGCGGTGGTGCTCAATGCCCTCTCCGGCAAAGGCGTCCACGTGGTGACGGTGAACGACTATCTCGCCCGCCGGGATGCCGAATGGATGGGGCCCATTTACTCCTTTCTCGGCCTCACGGTCGGCGTCATCTACGCCTACATGGACCAGGCGGAGCGGTTCGCTGCCTACAGGGCGGACATCACCTACGGAACGAACAGCGAATTCGGCTTCGACTACCTTAGGGACAACATGGCCACTTCGGAGGACCACATCGTCCAGCGGGGACATTCCTACTGCATCGTGGACGAGGTGGACTCCATCCTCATAGACGAGGCGCGGACCCCGCTGATCATCTCCGGCCCCTCCGACGACAACGTGGATATGTACACCCTGTCCGACCGGGTGGCCCGGCAGCTCCGGGAGGGTCGGGACTACGAAAAGGACGAGAAGGAACGGAACGTGGTTATGACGGAAGAGGGCATCGCCAGGTGCGAGGAACTTCTGAAGATGCCGGATCTCTTCTCCGACGCCGCCCACTCGGACCTGGCCCACAGGATAGTCCAGGCCCTCAAAGCCCACGTTCTCTTCCAGAAGGACGTCCATTACGTGGTCAAAGACGGGGAGATTCTCATCGTCGACGAATTCACCGGCAGGCTCATGATGGGACGGCGGTACTCCGACGGACTCCACCAGGCCATTGAGGCCAAGGAGGGAGTCAAGGTGGGCAGGGAGAGCCAGACCCTTGCCACCATCACCCTGCAGAATTATTTCCGCATGTACCGCAAACTGGCGGGCATGACGGGAACCGCCGCCACCGAGGCCGAGGAGTTCAAGGAAATCTACGGTCTCGAGGTCATCGTGGTCCCCACCAACGTGGACATGATCAGGAACGACTATCCCGACGTCATCTACCGCACGGTGGCCGAAAAGTTCGCCGCCGTGGCCGACGAGATACAGGAGTCTCACTCCCTGGGCTGCCCGGTCCTCGTGGGCACCACCTCCATCGAAAACTCCGAGAGGATCAGCAAACTCCTGAAGTCCCGGAAGGTCCCCCACCAGGTGCTGAACGCCAAGCACCACGAGAGGGAAGCCCAGATCGTGGCCCAGGCCGGCCATCTCGGGGCAGTCACTGTGGCCACGAACATGGCGGGCCGCGGAACGGACATCCTTCTCGGCGGCAATCCCGAGTTCCTGGCCAAGGAAGCTCTCAGGTCGGAGAATCGCGACCCCTCGAAGGAACAGGAGGTCTACGCCTCTCTCCTGGAGAAATTCCGGGAGCAGTGCCGCGCGGAGCGGGAGCGGGTAAAGGAGCTCGGCGGACTGAAGATCATCGGCACGGAGCGCCACGAGGCCCGGAGGATCGACAACCAGCTCCGGGGACGGGCCGGGCGGCAGGGGGATCCCGGTTCGAGCCGGTTCTACCTCTCCCTTGAGGACGATCTCCTTCGCCTCTTCGGTTCGGAGAGGATCCAGGGGCTGATGGAGAAGCTGGGGATGGAGGAGGGGGAGTCCATCGAACACCCCCTTCTTACCAGGGCCATCGCCTCCGCCCAGAAAAAGGTGGAGGAGATGCACTTCGACATACGGAAGCAGCTCCTCGCCTACGACAACGTGATGAACCGGCAGCGGGAGGCCGTCTATGCCGAGAGGCAGCAGATTCTCTCGGACGACGGCATCGTGGACCGCGTCTGGGAAGTGATCGACGGCGTGGTGGAGGATATCCTCGAGAAGTACTTCCCCGAGGAAGGGGAGTCCGATCCGGTACGGGCCCAGGCCAGGCTGAAGGCCATATTCGGTCCGGGGCTCGAGGGGCATCTCGAGGGAGTGGACAACCCCAGAGACATGCTCGGCCGGAAAGACGGCTTGAAGGAGGAGATCCGGGGCCGCTTCCTCAGCAAGGTAGAAACCTTCGGTGAGGAGGGAGGAGATCTTCTGCGGTTTCTCATCCTCCACACCCTGGACAACGGCTGGAAGGATCACCTGCTGGCCATGGACGAGCTGCGCCGGGGAATCGGACTCAGGGCCATCGGCCAGAAGGACCCCCTCCTGGAGTACCAGTTCGAATCCTACAACCTGTTCCAGGAAATGATGGAGCGGGTCAGGGAATCGGTGGCGGAACTCGTCTTCAGGGTGCGGGTGGTGTCCGACACGGGCAGGGGCAGATCCGCGGAACTGAGGGAGAGCCGGGAGTTCGTCCTTCCCTTCAGCGGCGGGAGCGCCGAACGGCCCGCACCGGCTGGAGAGGGGCCCCGGAAGCCGGTGCGAAAAGGCCCCAAGGTGGGACGGAACGATCCCTGCCCGTGCGGCAGCGGAAAAAAATACAAGTATTGCTGCGGCGCCGGAAAGTAGGTCCGGGCGCGGGAAAGGGGATGGAAGCATGACAATGAAGATCAGAAGTGCCTGCCCGGGAGCTGTCCCGTTTATTGCGGCTCTTCTTTTGGCGTTTTTCTTCGCGGGAGGGACCGTTGCCTATGGCGCCGGCCCTGCGCTGAATATCCCCAGGATGATTCAGGAATGCCCCCACTTCTCCGACTATCCCGGGAGCGATGGGGTGATCTGGCTGAAGGACTTGGAGTATTCCCTCGGAGCCGACGGCTCCATGACCCGGAAGACCACCATGGTCATTCTTGCCCGGCGCGGCATCGACGACCGCTGGACCCGGTGGAGCATTCCCGTTCACGAGGGAGGAACCGCCGAGATTCTCTCCGCCGCGCTCTACGACCCCGGGTCGGGACGGATTCTCAGCCCTGTTCCCCCGAGGAGGGGGCAGGTGAACGGCATCGCCTTCACCGAGGTTCTTTTTCCCGATATCGAGGACGAGTTCATCATCGTTCTTTCCCTGCGGGAAGCCCTCCCGAAGCGGTTCGCCGTGGAGGATTTCCTGTGGATCAACGAGACGCTGCCCCTCTGGGAGCAGAGGGTCGCCGTGAATGTTCCCGCCGGAATGGAGCTTTCCGTTGTCTCCGAAGGAGCGGGCGAACCCCGGAGGGAGAAGGCCGCCGGCGGAGAGCGGTACACCTGGCAGGTGCTGAACAGTCCCCCATGGAGCGGAAGAACCCTCAAAAGCGACGACCGCGCCTTTCTCTCCTTCAGCACCCGGAAGGGGACGGACGCCTTGGCGAGGTACCTGGGCTCCCTGGAGAGCCTTCTTGTGCCCCAGCCCCCCGCGGCGGTGCGGAATATTCTTGATCAGGCCAATGGGCTGAAGGCGGGACAGGGGCTTATCGAATGGATGAACCGTGCGCCGGGGTTCGCCCAGGGATTCCCTCCCTCTTTCGTCCGGCCGGACATCCCCGGCGAAGGGCCCTGGACCGACTGGGAGAAGGTCCTTCTTCTGCACCGCTGGATCCGGAAGGCCGGCTGGGAGAGCAGGATTCACTGGCTGACCGCCCACCCTTTCGACCCATCCTCTCCAGCGCCTGAAGCGGCGGTGATCCGCCCCGTGGTGGAGCTCAACATCTCCGGAATTTCCCCGTTCTACTGCGATCTGGAGCAGGGCAGCAGCCCCAGCGAGACGCCGCCGTCCCTCTGGGGCAAGCATCTCTATACGGCCTCGGGCAGCGGCCTCGAGGGACGGACTGTCTCCGGCAGCTCCGCCGCCGAGCACCGCCTTTCCGTGGAGTGGGTTCTCGATCTTGACGTGAACGGGGTTGCCTCGGGCAAGGCGGATATCTTTGTCCGCAACGGATGGGTCGGATTTTTCTTCCCCGGGGGAAGGCCGACCGAACATTCCATAGACCGCCTCGCGGCGGAACTGTTCCCGGGGATGCGCTTCCCGGCAGGGAGTGCGTCCTTCACCCCCATCAAGTACGGATGGAAGATCACCCTTCCCGCCGAACCAAGGCAGTCCATCGTGAGCGGCGGGGCCATGCTCGTCCCCTTCCCGGGGGCGACGCCGCCGTGGCTCGGCGAGCTGGGACGATCCTCCGGTGAATACCGGATGCGTTTCCCCTTCGTGGTGGAACAGAGCTTCACCCTGAAACTGCCCCCGAAAGCGGACATGGTCACGATGCCTGTGTCGGTGAACCGGACGCTCGACAGGGTGAAATACGAGGAATCAGTGTACCACAACAGGCGGCGGAACACCCTGTCCGCCGGGACGAAAATCGTTCTCAGCACGGACGAGATAAACGACAGCGTCGGAAGGAGCCTGGCCGAATCGGTTCAGCAATGGATGGCCTATGCTTCCAAAACCCTTCCCCTGCGGGTTAAATAGTCTCAGAGATTTTGTGGAGGTGGCAGTGTATGGGTGATGTTACGGCAACCCTTCGGCGAATCGTCGAAGGAGCCCTTCGGGAAGTCGCGGCGGAAAAGGGTATTTCCGTCTCCGAACTGCCCGAAATTGTGTTCGAGAAGCCGAAGCGGGAAAACCAGGGGGATCTTTCCACAAACTGCGCCATGCAGATGAGCAGGCATTTCGGAGAAAAACCCCTGGCTCTGGCCGAAAAAATAGTGGCACGGCTCTCCCCCGGCCCGTACCTGGAAAAGGTCGAGACGGCGGGACCCGGGTTTATCAACTTTTTTCTCTCGTCCGGGTGGATGGGGGAGACCCTTGCCGAGATTCTCGCCCGGGGAAAGGACTATGGTTCGTCAAATCTCGGCGGAGGCAAAAGAGTCCAGGTCGAATTCGTGAGTGCCAACCCTACCGGCCCTCTTCACGTGGGGCACGGACGGGGCGCCGCCGTGGGCGACATCATCGCCAGTATCCTGAAGTTCACGGGCTGGGATGTGCAGCGGGAGTACTACATCAACGACGCCGGGCTCCAGATGGATATCCTCGGCCGCTCCACCCAGTCACGCTACTTCGAGATCGCCGGCAGTCCGGAGAAGGCCCCCTTCCCGTCGGACGGGTACAAGGGCGGCTACATCTACGACATCGCCGGGGCGGTCAGGGAGCGCGAAGGCGACCGGTTTCTCGCCCTTCCCCCGGAGGAGAGCCTTCCCTTCTTCAAGGCTTTCGCCGCCGACACGATCCTCGCCACCATCAAGAAGGATCTCGCCGACTTCGGGGTGGTCTTCGACGTGTGGTTTTCCGAGAAGAGCCTGTATGAGCGGAATCTCGTTCCATCTGCCATGGAAACCCTGAAGAGCCGGGGCTTCGCCTTCGAGCGGGACGGCGCCCTCTGGTTCAAGTCCACCGACTTCACCGACGAAAAGGACCGGGTGCTCATCCGGAGCAACGGAGTCCCCACCTACTTTGCCTCCGACATCACCTACCACAAGGAAAAGTTCGACCGGGGATTCGACCGGGTCATCGACATCTGGGGGGCGGACCACCACGGTTACGTTCCCAGGATGAAGGCGGGGGTGGAATCCCTCGGAAGAAACCCCGAAGACCTGGACATCCTCCTCATCCAGTTCGTGAACCTCCTGCGGGATGGCCGGCAGGTGGCCATGTCGACCCGCTCCGGCGAGTTCGTCACCCTCAGGGATGTTATGGACGAGGTCGGCGTGGACGCCGCACGGTTCTTCTTCGTCATGCGCCGGAGCGATTCCCATCTCGACTTTGACCTCGAACTGGCGAAGCAGGCCTCCAACGACAACCCGGTCTATTACGTCCAGTACGCCCACGCCAGGATCTGCAGCGTTCTTCGCGAGGCCGAAGCCCGGGGGATCGCCGTCCCTGCAGGAGCGGATATCCCGGAGGGGATCTTAGGATCCGATGAGGAAAAGAAGCTTCTCTCCCGGCTCGCCGACTTCCCGAAGGAGGTCGAAAAGGCATCGAAGGACCTGGCCCCCCATATTCTGGTGAACTACGTCTCGGACCTCGCAGGCGACTTTCACTCCTTCTACAACGCAAACCGGGTGCTCGGCGAGGAAGAGTCGGTCATGAAGGCCCGGCTGCTCCTGATGAAAGCCGCCGGAACGGTCATTTCGACCGTCCTCGGTCTCCTTGGCGTGGCGGCTCCGGAAAGGATGTAATATGCTCCGGCTCAGGTGGATACTCCTGGCTGCCGCAGTTTTCCTTTTTACGGCGATCATGGGAACGGCCTACTTCCTTGAATTCCGGAAGATAGGCCGCCTCACGGCGCTGGCGGACGAAAGGATGGCGGTGCTGGTCTCCATGAGCCGGTCGGTTCAGGAACTCCGGGAAAAGGTGGCCTTTTACAGCACTCCCGAGGGAGTGGCCCATCTCGCACGGGAGCAGTACAACCTTTCCTTTCCGGGAGAGACGGTGTTCAAGATCGAAGTGAAGAAGAATTCCTTGCCTCAGGAGAAGCGATAGGGTATAATTCCGGGGCAAGTTTTTCCCTGCCCTTTCCGCGGGAAGGGGCCAAAAGTCCAAAGGGAGGAGGTGAAGGAACGTGCGGCCATATGAAATGATGGTGCTTGTGAGCGCCGAGATCGAGGATCCGAAAGAAGAGATCGCGAAGGTCGAGGAGGTCGTGCGCAATCTTGGCGGAGAGGTGGCCAAGACCGATTTCTGGGGGAAAAGGCGTCTTGCCTATCCCATCGACAAGAAAACGGAAGGCTTCTACGCCGTGTGCAATTTTTCGCTCAACCCGGACCAGCTCGTTGAGCTCAACCGTGTTATGGGACTGCGCCCGAATATTTATCGTCAGATGACAGTCCGTCTTGAAGAAAAATAAGGAGGCAGCACCGTGGCGAGAGGATTCAACAAGGTCATTCTGATGGGCAACCTTGCCCGGGATCCGGAGATACGCTATTCAGTGGACAAACGGGCCATGGCCCGTTTTGCCGTGGCAGTGAACAATACCTGGAAGGACAGGAACGGCGAACTGCAGGAGAGCGTCGACTTTATTCCCGTGGTCGTCTGGGGACCTGCCGCTGAAAACTGCGAGCGGTATCTCAAGAAGGGCAGCCCGGTTCTCGTGGAAGGCCGGATCCAGGTCCGGAGCTATGAGGCGAAGGATGGCTCAGGCAAACGGTACGCCACAGATGTCGTCGCCTCGGGGGTGACGTTCCTCGGGTCGAAGCGGCAGGACGAATCGTCATCCGGCTCCTTCGGCGGCGACGCGGGATATGGGGACAGCGTCCGCAAGGACCGCCGCTTCAGCTCCCAGGACGAGGAATTCCCCATAGATATTTCCGAGGTGCAGAACGAAGAGGATGCGGATATCCCCTTCTAGCAGAGAGGTTTTGAAGGAGGACAGTGCACAATGGCTGTGAATGAAGGCAGAAGCGAAGGCAGAGGACCCGGCGGCCCGGGAGGCCGCGGCGGCAGGAGAGGCGGGAAGCGCCGGCCGAAGGTATGTTTCTTCTGCGTGGACAAAATAAAGCACGTGGACTACAAAGATGTTGAAAAGCTCCGCAAGTACGTCAGCGAGAGGGGAAAAATCATGCCCCGCCGCGTGACGGGAAACTGCGCGAAGCACCAGCGCCAGCTAACCGAAGCGATCAAGCGGGCGAGATACATGGCCCTTCTCCCCTTCTCCGTGGAGTAAGGCTTCGCAGCGGAACGACGTCCTTTTTCGGGGGAGGAGCCCAGCTTCTCCTCCGAAATTTTTATGTTCCCCGAACCGGCCTTCCGGCTTCAGGGCGATGTGAAAGGAGGCCAAAAAAGTGACCCCCACACGAAGCCTGGTGGAATCGTCCCTCCTTGCGGGCCTTGCCGTGATCCTCTTTCTGGCGGCCCATTTTCTCCCCTTCGTCGGGGCGGCGTTCTCCCTGCTCACCCCCGCTCCCCTCGTGATACTCGGCCTGCGCCATGACCTGAAAAAGGCCGCTCTCGGCCTGGCTATAGGCACCATGCTCACCGCCGTATTCCTCGGCCCCCTGTCCTCTCTTTTCTTTCTTCTCGGGTTCGGCGTTCTGGGCATAGGTCTCGGATTCCTGGCCAGGCGGTGCTCTTCCGGCGTGGAAGTGATGCTCTTCGGCATCCTCCTCTCCCTTGGAAGCAAACTCCTTCTCATGGTCATCGCCGCCCGGGTGACGGGCATCAACCCCTTCCAGCTCGACGGGGCGGAGATGCAGGCCATGGTTGACAGGATCTTCGGCTTTTACGAATCTACGGGAATGTCCCGGGAATCCCTGTCGGCGGTGAAGGAACAGTTTTCCCAAGCCATCCGGGTGCTCCCCGTCATTTTCCCCACCATTCTCTGCATGTCGGCGGCCCTGGACTGCTATCTCAGCTACATTGCGAGCAGTTTCGTCCTGAAGCGGATCGGCGGAACCTCCCTTCCTCCCCTGCCGCCCTTCTCCCGGTGGAGGTTCCCAAAGAGCGTCTTCGGCGCCCTTCTGGTGTCGGTGCTTCTTTCCGCCTTCGGGGCGCGGGGAGGGGAATGGAACATGGCGATGCGCATCGGCAC
This sequence comes from Aminivibrio sp., assembly GCF_016756745.1. Taxonomy (NCBI): domain Bacteria; kingdom Thermotogati; phylum Synergistota; class Synergistia; order Synergistales; family Aminobacteriaceae; genus Aminivibrio; species Aminivibrio sp. The sequence goes on along the minus strand of NZ_JAESIH010000031.1, from coordinate 21,111 downwards.
CAACGTCAGGATGCTCGTGAACTTTTTGTTCCTCTTCCAGGGACTCTCCCTCTACTGGTATTACCTTGGGGGAGGGGACAGTCCCCACCGGGGGCCGGGCCGTTTCTTCAGGACCGTTGCTATAATAGTGGCGGTTCTCGTGCCTATGCTTTCCACCGCTACCGTCATGGTGGGTATAGCGGATATGTGGCTTGATTTTCGAACCCGTTTCAGGAGGAATGATGAACGATGAAGGTTATTTTGAAGCAGGACGTGAACAAGATCGGAGCCGCAGGCGAGCTGGTCGAGACTTCTGACGGCTACGCCCGGAATTTTCTCTTCCCGAAGGGACTTGCCGAGGAGGCCACCCCGGAACGCCTGAAAGAGTGGAAAGAGCGAAAGGACGCGAAGAAGAAAAAAGATGAAAAACTGAAAAACGAGGCCCGGGAGCTTCAGAAACGCCTCTCCGGGAAAGTCGTCCGGGTACGGGCGAGCACCGGCGAGACGGGCAAGCTCTTCGGCAGCGTTACCGCCGCGGCGGTGGCGGAGAACTTGGCGGCCCAGCATTCCGCCTCGGTGGACAAGCGGGATATCAGGATGCCCGATACGGTAAAACAGACGGGGAGCTATACCTTCACCGTCCGCCTCTATCCCGGCATCGAGGCGGAGATGACCCTCACCGTCGAGAGCGAATAATGGCCGCCCTCCCGTCGTGGGACAGAACGCCCCCCGTCTCACCGGAGGCGGAGCGCGCAGCTCTCGGCGCATGTCTCATGGACCGGGAGGCGCTCAATATCGTCCTTGAAGTTCTTCAGCCGGAGGATTTTTACGATCTGAACCACCGGGCCGCCTACGAGGTCATCTACGAGATGGCCCAGAGGGACAAGCCGGTGGATCCCCTGACCTTCCTGGAGGAACTCGCCAGGCAGGGAAAAAGCGAACGACTGGGGGGGCAGCCCTTTGTGGCCTCCCTGGTGGACGGCGTCCCCACAACGGCAAACGTGGAATACCATGCGGGCATCGTGCGGGACAAGGCCATCCACAGGCGGCTCATCTCCGCAGGGAACACCATAGTCAAGCTCGGCTATTCCGAGGAGCTGGACGTGGACGAGGTCCTCGAGGAAGCGGAGCGGGCGGTGTTCGAGATCGCCCAGAAGAGGAACACCACCAACTTCCGGCACATCGGCGAGGTTCTCGGCAAGACCTTCCTCCAGATCGAGGAGCAGTACAACCGTTCGGACCAGGACGTGGCGGGCTTCAATTCCGGCTTCTACGAGCTCGACAGGCTCGTGGGCGGATTCCAGCCGGGAAGCCTGAATATCGTGGCTGCCCGTCCCTCCATGGGAAAAACGGCCTTCGCCATCAACATCGCCCAATTCGGCGGCCAGGGAATGAACCGCCCGGTGCTTATCTTCAGCCTGGAAATGGGCGCGGAGCAGCTTGTCCAGCGAATGCTCGGCGCCGAAGCCAGGATCAACATCCACGACCTCCGGAACGGCTCCTTTCCCAAGTCTTCCTGGGAGACCCTGGCAGAAGCGGCCGGAAGGCTCGCCGAGGCTCCGATCTACATTGACGACAGCTCCATGCTCTCCACCCTGGAGCTCCGGGCGCGGTGCCGCCGCTTCAAATCCAGGCACAAGGACCTCGGGCTTGTCGTGGTGGACTACCTTCAGCTCATGAGCTCTTCGAAGCGTATCGAGAACAAGCAGCAGGAAGTGGCGGAAATTTCCCGGGGGCTCAAGGGCGTGGCCAGGGAACTGGAAGTCCCCGTCATCGCCCTCTCCCAGCTCTCACGGGCGGTGGAGCAGCGGACGGAAAAAAAACCCCAGCTCTCCGACCTGCGGGACAGCGGCGCCATCGAGCAGGACGCCGACACTGTCATGCTGCTGTACCGCCCCGGCTATTACGAGGCGGGCGCCCCGGGGGAGGAAGACGACAACAGGGCGTTCATCAACCTGGCCAAGCACAGGAACGGTCCCACAGGCGAGATCTCCCTCGTTTTCCTCCGGGAGTACACCCGGTTTGTAAATGCCGACCGTTCCTATTGATCCTAAAACCTCAGTTTTTCAGGCAGAGGGGGTATCGTCGGGCATACGGTGAATTCGCCCTCCCCAGGGGCGAAGAGATCTCGCTCCGCGCTCTTTGCGGAGAGGCCCCTGGGGAAGGGCGCCTGAGGGGAGAGAAACCGGCACGGATGTCGGTTTCACAAGCAGGCAACCGGCGAACGCAGGGAACCGCGGGACTCGCTTGGGCAGTTGTCACGAACGACAATCTGCACCCCCCGCCCAAGCGAGTTCCGGTGACACTCCCCACTGCCTGCGGATTTAGGTTTAAGTTGATTTCCCTTGATAGGGCGGCGCACGGTGGAGTAGAATGCTTGTAAAACTTTTTCTTCGTCCAAGCTTTGGAAACCGGAGGAACGACATGGCGGGAGTCCTGAATTTTTTGAGGAGTGGCATGGGGAAGGAAAAAGATGCCGGACAGAATCTTCCGGAGGATGGACAGGCCATGCGGCTCACCGAAATACCGGTCGATTTGATCAGCCCTAACCCGGCCCAGCCTCGCCGGCATTTCGACGAGGGGGACCTGGACGATCTTGCGGCCTCCATTTCCCAGGTGGGCATTATCCAGCCCGTGGTGGTGCTCGCCGTGGAATCGGGCTATGAGCTCGTGGTGGGGGAACGGAGGCTTCGGGCGGCAAAGAAGGCCGGTCTTTCCACCATCCCGGCCATCGTCACCGAGGCCGGCCCGGGAGAACAGCAGATCCTGGCACTCGTGGAAAACATCCACAGGAGCAACCTCTCCGCTGTGGAGGAAGCCGCCGGCCTTCAGGCCATCATGGAGCGCTCAGGGTGGACCCAGACGGAGCTTGCGGGAAAGCTGGGGCGCTCTCAATCTTCCGTGGCGAACAAACTCCGCCTTCTTCGGCTTGAAGAACCGGTCCAGCGTCTTGTCATGGAGGGAAAACTGGGTGAACGACAGGCCCGGGCGCTTCTGTCCCTCCCCCCGGAAGACCAGATTGCCCTCGCCATGGAGGCGGCTGAGGAAAACATGGCCGCCGGCGAGGTGGAGCAGAGGGTGAAGGTCCGTGCGCCCGCTTCGTCGAAACTCGGGAAGAAGAGGATGAAAAAGAACCCCCTTTCCTTTGCTGGGCCCGACGGCCCTATCGGGGAGATCCTCCGGGACGTGGCCGCCCTGGTCGAACAGAACAGGAAAAAGGGAATACCAGTGGTCTGGAAGGTGAAAGAACTCGCTCAGCGGGAAATCGTGGTGGAACTCGTGGTGGAACTCAAGGAAGATATGGGGGAGACGGAGGAATGACGCAGAATGAATGAATCGCTGAAAAGCGGGAGCAGCCTTTCCACGCCTGAGGAACCGGACTCGCTCCTCCTTCACGGTTTTTTTTTCTCCCTTGTGCTCTTTGTCTCCCTCGTGCTGCCGAACCTTGTCTTTTCCGGCCCCTACTTCTATTCCACCCTCCATCTCATGAAATGGGCGGTCGCCCTGGTTCCCGTGGCACTCTGCGGTCTCCTGGCCGGATTGTCGGTCGCCGCCCGGGGCACGGTCCGCACCGCCTTCAGCATTGACGGATTCGCCGTGATCTGGCTTCTGCTGCTCCTCTACGTGACGGCCCAGCCCTTTTGGTCCGGGCTCCGGTCCCCCGAAACCTTTTTCCAGGAATGGTTTTTCTTCGCTTCCCTCTGGCTCGTCTACATCCTCACCTCCCGGCTCGCCGGAAGACGGCTGCTCCGGGCCCTTTTCTGGGGATGCCTTGTCAACTGTGCCGTGAGTGTTGTCTTTGCCGAGCTCCAGGTCCGGGAAACCGTGAACCTTCCGTTCTTCATCCTTCCCACCCCCGGCCATTACATCGCCAACACGGGACAACAGAACATGTTCGCCCTCTGGCTCTCCCTCGGTGGCCTGAACGGCACGTTCCTGTTCTTTTCCTCCGAAAAAAACGGAAAGATCACCCGGGCCCTTCTCACCATGCTTCTTGCCGTCACCTTCTGGGGCCTGATCTCCACCACCAGCCGCTCGGGGATCCTCGCCTTCTTCACTGGGTTTGCGGTGCTCTCCTGCTACTACCTCCGGAACCTCGGCAGGAAGAACCTGGGTAAAGTCCTCGCCGTGGCAGCCCTCTTCTGCGCCGTTCTCGGCGTCAACCTGGTCCTCAACGAGGGGCGGTGGGGCATCCTGATGCACAAGATGGACGACGTGCTGAAAAACCCCCTTTCCATCGCCAACCGGGACAGCATCTGGGCCACCTCGTGGACCATGTACGCCGCACGACCTCTGAGGGGAGTGGGGCTCGGGCAGTACAAGTGGCATTACCTGGACTCCCAGAGGGAGATGCTGAAACGGTGGCCGCGGATGAAATGGCAGTACACCCACTGGGCCCACAACGAGTTTCTCCAGTGGTTCGCCGAAACGGGTACCGTCGGCGGGCTGCTTATGGTGTTTCTCTGGGGATGGTGGGCGATTTCCGCCTTTTCCGCGTTTCTTCGCAAGAAAATCCATTCCCCGGAGGCGTATTGGGGGAGTGCCATGGTTGCCCTTTTCCTCTTCAACGCCCTGTGGACTCGCCCCTTCCACCGCATAGAGAACGTCCTCTGGCTCTCTCTCGCCTTCGCCGCAGCCAACAGGGAGATGCTTCATCCCCTTTTCGACGCCCCGCCCCCTGAGGATTTCCAGAAAGGCGGCCGTCTCTTGGGCGGGGTGATGGCGGCGGTCTGCCTTATAGGCCTCGTCTATTTCGGCTCCGGGGTCTGGGGTGACCGGATGCTCCGCCTGGCGTCGGACGCGGACGATCCGGCCGTGAGCGAACAGTTTTTCTCCAGGGCACTTTCCGCGCCCATGGTCCGGGATCTCGCGGAGAAGGAACGGGCCTATTTTCTTATCTCCCTGGGGCAGGAGCGGAAGGACCCCGAAATTGTGTCCGAAGGATTGAACAGTCTCATGGCCTGCTTCGGCAGACAGCCCCACGTCCGGGAGCTTAATTACCTCAAGGAGTGGAGTCGGAGGCTGGAAAACGTTCCGCTCTACGACGAGTTTTCGTCCTACGGCGGCCCCGTGTCGGGACAGCCGCCGGAAAAATGGGAGAGATAAGGAAGAACGCGGGGCCGAAGCCCCGCGTTCTTTCCTGGCCGGTTCAGGAAAGGGAGAGCAGTTTCGTGTAGGTGGGGTAGGGCCAGATGTCCCCCGCCACGAGGGATTCGGCGGTGTCGCATATCTCTCGGATATGGGCGCAGAGAGGAAGTACTTCCCCGGTGATGGTGGCCGCCTGCTCCTCCATGTCCAGGGCGTGCATCCTCTCCTTGAGGGCGTCAAGTTTCTCCGAGGCGGAAATGAGGGCCGTCTTCAGGGAACCCAGCCTGCCGATGCATGCACTCCAGGAGCAGGCTTCCTTCCTGGTGTCTTCCGGCAGGGCCGACAGGGCGGAGCTTTCCAGAATGATCTGCTTCGACAGGGCTGGAAGGATCCCCTCCCAGATCATGGTGCGGAGAACGCCCGTCTCGATCTCCACCGTCTTGATGAACTGCTCGAGCCGGATCTCGTAGTAGGCGATAACTTCACGGTCGGTCATGATGTGGAGCTTCGAGAGAAGCTCCCTGTTCTCCGGCAGGAGGAAGAGGGCCAGCGCCTCGGGGGTGGAGTTTACTATGGTGAGTCCCCGCTTCTTCGCCTCTTCCTGCCACTGAGGGCTGTAGGCGTTCCCCTCGAAGCGGAAAGCCCTGCTCTCGGCGGCGGCATGCTTGATGGACTCGAGGGCCGCATCCAGGGCATCAACCTCGCCCACCCTGCTTTCTATCATGTCGCACACCGCTTCCAGGCCCCAGGCCCATGCCGCAAGAATCATGGTCAGGGGTCCGGCGATGGACTGGGAGGCGCCGGGGGCCCGGAACTCGAACTTGTTGCCCGTGAATGCAAGAGGAGATGTGCGGTTCCGGTCCGAGTTGTCCGCCATGACGGAGGGGAGTTTGTTCATGCCGAGGTCGATAAGGGCCTGGGCCGGCATTTCGTCGGGAAGTCCCTTCTCCACGGCCTCAAGAATGCCGGTCAGGGTGGAGCCGAGGTAGGCGCTCATGATGGCGGGAGGCGCCTCGTTGCCGCCGAGCCTGTGCATGTTCCCCGGGGAGGCGATGGCGGCCCTGAGCAGGCTGTGGAACCTGGAGACGCCGAGGAGCAGGGCGCTCAGAAACGTCAGGAACTGGATGTTCTTCCGGTGGTTCGACGACGGCTTCAGGAGGTTTCGGCCCTCGCTGTCCATAATGGAGAAATTCACGTGTTTCCCGCTGCCGTTGAGCCCGGCGAAGGGCTTCTCGTGGAGCAGGAGGTGGAAGTCGTGGCGCCTGGCCATTTTCCGCATCACGTCCATGATCTGCTGGTTCTGGTCGCAGGCCAGGTTTGCGTCGGCGAACTGGGGGGCGAACTCGAACTGGCAGGGAGCCACCTCGTTGTGCCTGGTGGTGATAACCACACCCAGCCGGTACAGGTCGCGCTCCACGTCTTCCATGAAAGAGAGGACCCTGGGAGGAATGGAGCCGAAGTAGTGGTCTTCCATCTGTTGTCCCTTGGGGGGCGGGCAGCCCAGGATCGTCCTGCCGCAGTACCGAATGTCAAGCCTGTTCTTCGCCACGGCACTGTCCACGAGGAAATACTCCTGTTCTGCTCCGACGGTCACGTGGGCCCACTTGATGCCCCTGTTGCCGAAGAGCTTGAGAAGACGCATGGAGCGGGTCTCCACGGCATCCACCGCTTTGAGGAGGGGCGTCTTGAGGTCGAGGGGCGTGCCGTCGTAGGAGATGAACACAGAGGGAATGCAGAGCGTGCCCCCCTTTTTGCTCATCATGATGAAGGCCGGGCTCGAGGGGTCCCATGCGCTGTAGCCCCTGGCCTCGAAAGTGGACCTGATGCCCCCCGAGGGGAGGGAGGATGCGTCGGGTTCGCTCTGGATAAGTTCCTTTCCCTTGAAGGACTCGATGGGCATCCCGCTTTCATCCTTGGACATGAAGGACATGTGCTTTTCGGCGGTCATCTCCGTACGGGGATGAAACCAGTGGGTCCAGTGGGTGGCACCTTTCGAGAGGGCCCATTCCTTCATGGCCGCCGCCACCATGTCCGCCATGGCCGAGTCGAGCTTCTGGCCCCCTTCGATGGAGGCCATGAGTGCCTCGAAAATATGCTGGGGAAGTCTTTCTTTCATTGCCCGCCTGTCGAAAACGTACATCCCGAAAATATCCCGTGCCTTGTCGAATTCCACTTCGGTTCAACTCCTTCCGGCTGATTCCGTGAAATAAAAACGATGCCACTTTATAACACTCTCCCCGGATATTAGTCAAGAGAAAACCCAAAATGTACTGCATAAAAAACAAGAAAAGCCGTTTTTCGTATTTCATTATCCAATATAAGCGGTTTTTTGGGGAGAAAGAGCTTCATAAAAAGAAGCGGGCTCCAGCATTCGCAAAAAAAGGTCCCTGTGCCTTTGCGGAAGGCCCCAGAAAGCGGCGGAGAGGCGAAAGCCCCTGAATCCGCACCTCCGCGGGAAGCGTCACCGGAACTCGCTTGGGCGGGGGGTGCAGATTGTCGTCCGTGACAACTGCCCAAGCGAGTCCCGCCGCTCCCTGCGTTCGCCGGTTGCCTGCTTGTGAAACCGACATCCGTGTCGGTTTCTCTCCCCTGGGCGCTGCCTTCAGTGGGTTATCTCTTTGCTTCCGGCGGGGGCGAATTCACCTTATGCCCGGCGACATTCCCTCTGCCTGAAAAATTAGCGGATTCAGGAAGCCGTTCCTCTCTTTCCGGGAAATGGTGTAAAATCAATCATGGAATACTATCCTGAATCCGCACCCCGGCGGGAGCGTCACGGGACCGCTTGGGCCGGGGGTGCAGATTGTCGTTCGTGACAACTGCCCCACCAAGGTTCCTGCATTCGCCGGCTGCCTGCCTGTGAAACCGAAATCCGTATGGTTTCTGTCGTCCGGGGCGCCCTCCCCCAGGGGATTCATCAGCAAAGAGTGCGGATCGAGCCCGCTTCGCCCTTGGGGAGGGCGAATTCACCGTATGGCCGGCGGCGACACTCCCTCTGCCTGAAAGACCTGCGGATTCAGGACTGTGTGCCCCTATACTGCGGCCCCGGCCGGGACCGGCGCCCATTTTTCTCGAAAGGCGGGGATTTTCCATGCTGCTTCGGAAAGAATTTACCTTCGACGCCGCCCACAACCTGGTGGAATACCACGGAAAATGCGAGCGGCTTCATGGACATACATACAGGCTGGCAGTGGTCCTGAAGGGGGCGCCCGACCGGGAGGGGATGATCGCGGATTTCTGCGATGTCTCCTCTCTGGTGAAGGAACGGGTCATCTCCAGGCTTGACCATGCCTACCTGAACGATATTCTCCCCCAGCCCACGGCGGAGTATATCGCCCGGTGGGTCTGGGAACAGGTGGCGGAACCACTCCGCCGCCCGAACTGCCGGCTCTGGGCCGTGGAAGTCTGGGAGACCGCCACGAGCTGCGCGGTGCTCACCGCCGAGGACATGGACCATGCGTGACGTACAGAGCGAACGGGACTCCCGGCGCATTCCCATCGACAGGGTGGGGGTCAGCGGCGTGTCCTACCCCATCGTTGTCATGGACCAGAAAGAGAATATACAGCACACGGTGGCTTCCGTGTCTATGTCCGTCTCCCTGCCCCACGAATACCGGGGTACCCACATGAGCCGGTTCATCGAGGTGCTCCACGAATTCCAGGGGAAGGTCACCCTGTCCCACATGGAACAGATCGCCGAAGACCTCCGGACGGTCTTATCCGCCGAATGCGCGGAGATCGTCTTCTCTTTCCCCTATTTCATTTCGAGAAATGCCCCCGTTTCCGAACTGAGCAGCTTCACCAGGTACGACGTCTCCTTCACCGCCGTCAAAGGAGAGGACTTCTTCGACCTGGTGACCTCCGTCACCGTGCCGGTCCAGACTCTCTGCCCGTGCTCCCGGGAAATCTCCGAGGCCGGGGCGCATAACCAGAGGGCTTTTGTGACCATCTCCGTTCGTATGAACGGGCTCGTGTGGATCGAGGAACTGGTCGCCATCGCCGAGAAAAATGCCTCCGCCCCGGTGTATACTCTGCTGAAACGGGAGGATGAGAAGTTCGTCACCGAACAGGCCTACAACACCCCCCGGTTCGTGGAGGACGTTCTGCGGGACGTGGCGGTGGATCTTGAGGCCGAGGACAGGATTACCTGGTACAGCATCCGTGTCGTCAGCAACGAAAGCATACACAATCACGACGCCTTCGCGTCCTTGGAAAGGGACAAAGAAGGGAAGGGAAAGAACCGGGAGGAAAAGAAATGAAGGTTGTGTTTTGGGGAAAAGAATTCTTCCGTCTGAAGGAATCCCTCGACAGAGCCTTCGCCGGCCATGACATCCTCATCGCCGACACGGCGGATGGTGCGGAGGCCCTGGCGGAGGCGGAAATGCTTGTCGTAAGGCCTGTGACGGTGGACGAGGCCCTGCTCTCCCGGGCCCCGGCGCTGAAGCTTGTTCAGCAGTGGGGCGCGGGGGCCGAGGGGATCGACCTTGAAGCCTGTTCCCGCAGGGGAGTTTACGCCTGCAACGTTCCCTCCGTCGGAACGGGAAACGCCGAAGGGGTCGCCGAGGTGGCCTTTCTCCACATGCTGATCCTGGCCAAACGATTTTTCCGCGCCAGGGAGAAGCTTCTGCAGGGAAAGGTCTACACGCCTCCGGGCATCGCCCTGTGGGGGAAGAAGGCCTGCGTCATCGGTCTCGGCAACGTGGGGCGCTCCATCACGGTGAGGATGAAGGCCTTCGGCATGAAGGTGACCGGGGTCAACCGGACCCTTCCGGCGGACAGCGCCCGCTGGGGGATCGACGCCTTCGTTCCCCTGACCGATGCCGAAAATGCGGTGAAGGGGGCAAAATTCGTCGTGGCGGCCCTTGCCCTCACCCCCGAGACCGAGAACATCGTCGACGAGCCCCTTTTCCGGGCCATGGACAGGGACGCCTTCTTCATCAACGTGGCAAGGGGAGGCATCGTGAGCCGACGGGCCCTGGAGCGGGCCCTGGAGGAAGAATGGATCGCCGGTGCGGGGCTTGATGTCCTCTGGGAGGAACCCCACCGGACGGACGATCCCTTCCTCTCTCACCCGAAGGTGGTGGTGACCCCCCACATCGGGGGCGTGAACGACGCCTCCCAGGAGGGGGTCCTCCGGTTCATCGCGGGGAATGCGTCCCGTATCGCCGAGGGCAGGCAGCCCCTGTCATGTCTCAACGAAAGCGGGATGGGGCGGGAGAAGTCTTGAAAGAAGCCTTGTCCGGCCTGTTCCGGAGGTTCCTGTATTTTTTCCTGATCCTTGTCATCGCCGTCGGTGTGGTGTACATCTATGTCCTGTGGTGGGAGCGACGGGAGTCCCTGAACCCGGAGGTGGTGTCCGCCGTCCCCTGCACCCATGCCGACAGGATCCCCGCCCGGGGCGTACTCATCTGGCGGGAGGAAATGGTCCCTACCCGGTGGAGCGGCACGGTGACCTTTCCTTTTCCCGGCCCGAGACGGGTGGCGAAGGGGGAGACCCTCGCGGTGGTCAGCTCGTCCTCCGGGAAGATGGCGGTCAAGGCCGAGAAAACGGGCTATTTCGTCCCAGGCCTCGACGGCGCCGAGGGAGAGTGGACCTACGCCGCCTTCTGGAACGGCATGGAGCCCCTGCCTTCCACACCGCCGGTGCAGTTTTTCGGCGCCGGGGACTTCGTGGAGAAAGGCCGGCCGGTGGGTAAACTCATACCCCAGCCCCAGGACCTGCGGTGCATCCTGTATGCGGACGTGACACCGTCCCTGGAGCGGGACATCAGGGCAGGATTCGTCCGGGTGAAGACGAAGGAAACAGGGTGGCCGGAGAAGGCGGAAGTCCGGGTCGCCCGGTTTTTTGATTCAAAAGTGAAGCTTTACCTGACGCTTCCCTTTTTCCCCGCCTCCGTGGCGGCTTCCAGGGAGATCAGCCTTCTCCTCGAGACGAGAGAGAGAAGCGGGGTCTCCGTACCCGAGTCTGCCGTGCGTTTCAGGAAGGGGCAGCTCGGCGTGTTCCTGGTGGACGGCAACATTGTTCATTTTCAGCCCGTCCGGGGTATTCCGGTGGAGGGCGGCAGATTTTTCATAACAGAGGGGCTGAGGCCGGGTCACATCGTGGTGCTCCATGCCCAGAACGGAAAGGAAGGGAAAATCCGTTTATGGTGACGTCTATTCGGGAGAACCTTGAGATTGTCCGGGAGGGGATTCGAAAAGCCGCTGCCCTGTGCGGCCGGCGGGAGGAGGAGATTCTTCTCGTCGCCGTGACGAAGACCCGTCCGGTGGAGGATGTAGTCGAAGCGGTGCGCTGCGGCGTGACGTCCGTCGGCGAGAACAGGGTTCAGGAACTCCTGGAGAAGCGGGCCCTCTGGCCCGGGGGGAAAGAACCGGAGTGGCGGCTCATCGGCCACCTCCAGCGGAACAAGGCCCGGAAAGCTCTTTCGGCTGCCTCAACTGTGGACTCGGTGGACTCGCCGGAGCTTGCCGCCGTCCTTTCAAGGATTGCCGCAGAGGAGGGCAGAACCCTTCCCGTGCTTCTCGAGGTGAACACGTCCGGTGAAGCCTCCAAGCACGGGGTTGCGCCTGAGAAGGCGGAAGCCCTGCTTCACGGCATTCTCGAGACCTGCCCCGCCCTTCGCCCGGAAGGCTTCATGACCATTGGACCCCTCACGGGGGGAGAGAAGGAAGTACGGAAGGCCTTCGCCCTTCTGCGGACCATCTGCGAGTCGGCCCGTGAAAGTACGGGGCTGGCTCTGCCGGAACTTTCCATGGGGATGAGCGGCGATTTTTACTGGGCGGTACAGGAAGGAAGCACCATGGTGCGTATCGGTTCGTCCATTTTCGGTGCGCGCCGGTGAAGAACGGGGGTGGAGGAATGCTTGAACGGCTGATGGCGCTCCTGGGACTGGTGGACCCGGGTGGAGATTATGAAGACGACTGGAACGACGATCCGCGCCCGGACCTGGAGGAACGGGAGGAGCGGGTGATTCGCCCCGCTGCGGGAGAGGCTGACCTTATCATCCTCCGGGGCTCTTCCGGCCCCGACAAAAAAGAAGAGCTCGCGGAGGCCCTCAGAAAGGGTAAAATGCTTCTCGTGGACCTGCGGGGGATGGAGCGGGAATCCGGCCAGAGCCTGCTTGACTTTCTCTGCGGGGTCGCCTTCGCCAACAGGGGTACGGTGCTCAGGGTTGCGGGAGGCATTTTTCTGGCCGCACCGAGAAAAACCATGATAGAGGAATGGGAGGACGAAAACGGTGCCTGATCTTTTGACCGCCCGGGACATCGAAAACAAGTATTTTTCCAGGGCAATGCGGGGTTATGCGGTCAGCGAGGTGGACGAATTTCTCGACCGGGTGGCGGAGGATATCCAGGAATACTCCCTTCGGTGCGCGGAGCTCGAACGCCGCATCGACCGGCTGGAGGAACAGATCAAGGAGTACGAAAACCTCAAGGAGACCCTCCAGGGCACCCTTCTCATGGCCCAGAAAAGCGCCGAGGCCAAAGAGGAGGCGGCGAGCAGGCAGGCGGAGACCCTGCTCAACGAGGCGCGGCTGAAGGCCGAGCAGATCGTTCTTGACGCCTCGGCGGCGAAGGACAGGGAACGGCGGGAGCTCCAGCGCCTCCGGCAGATGAAGCAGGAGTTCAAGGCGGAGTTCAGGGCCCTTCTCTCACGATTCGCCTCCCTTTCCGACGGCGAGGAAGAATCCTTTGCCGAGGAGGAAGAGTCCTCCCGGTGAATGCTCCCGTCCGCAGTCTCTCCGACCCCGTCCGGTTCGTGAAGGGAGTGGGTCCCGCCCGGGAAGCGATGCTTGCCCGGCTCGGAATCCGCTCCGCCGGGGATCTCCTCTTCCTCTTTCCGGCACGGTACGAGGACAGGCGGAACCTCGCCCCCCTTTCATCGCTCCGGGGCGGCGAGACCGTGTCGGTGGCAGCCCGGGTGGCGGCCTTCGAGCGGCGGAAAACTGCCAGGAAAGGGCTTTCCGTTGTCACGGCCCTCATCTCCGACGGCCGGACCATGGCCAAAGCCGTGTGGTTCAACCGGGTGGGCCTTGAAAAAATCCTCCTTCCGGGAGTCCGGGTTCTCTTCTACGGCCGGGTCGACGTAAGGGGAGGATCGGTTCAGCTCACGAATCCCGACTTCGAGATCCTGGACGAGGACGGAGACGAAGAAAAATCCCTCGCCATCGTTCCGGTCTACCCGACCACGGCGGGACTTTCCCAGAAGGCCCTTCGGAGAATGACCCGCTCGGCCCTGGACGATTTCCTGCCCTCCCTCGAGGAATACCTTCCCGACGACCTTCGTTCCCGGCTCGGCATGCCCGGCGTGACCGAATCGGTCCGGCAGCTCCACTATCCCGAATCCCGGGAGAAGTGGAAGGCCGCCCGGAACCGCCTAGCCTTCGATGAATTCTTCCTGCTCCAGACGGGACTCGCCGTGCGCCGCAGCCTTGCCGGTGACACGTCCTCCCCGGCGCCCTCCCTTCCTCCCGGGAGACTTGTGGCGGAATGTCTCGGAAGCAGGCTCCCTTTTACCCTCACGGACGGGCAGAAAAAAGCGGTGGAGGACATCTTTGCCGACATGGCCCGGACGGTCCCCATGAACCGCCTGCTCCAGGGTGATGTGGGTTCGGGCAAGACGGTGGTGGCCCTTCTGGCCCTTCTGGCGGCCCTTGACGGAGGATACCAGGGCGCGTTTCTCGCCCCCACGGAAATACTCGCCCGGCAGCACTACCTCCGCCTCGCTCCCATGATCGAAGCCCTCGGCGGAAGGTGTGCCCTTCTCACAGGCTCCCTCCCGTCCAGGGAGAAAGCCGAAATCCAGGAAGGCCTCGAATCGGGGGAAATTTCCGTGGCCATCGGAACCCATGCTCTGCTCTCCGAAAAAACGGCCTTCGCAAGGATGGGCATCGCCATCGTGGACGAACAGCACAGGTTCGGCGTCCTCCAGAAACACACCTTCCGCTCCAAGGGCGGGAGCCCCCACGTCCTCGTCATGACGGCCACCCCGATTCCACGGACCCTCACCCTCACGGTCTACGGCGACCTTGCCGTCTCCGTCATCAGCGAGCTGCCCCCGGGAAGAAAACCTGTGGAGACCAGGGCGATCCCGCCGAAGAAGATTCCGGGCCTCCTCTCCTTTCTCGAGGAACGGATGAAAGCCGGAGAACGAGTCTACTGGATATGCCCCCTCATCGAGGAAAGCGAAACCCTCGACCTGACGGCGGCGGAGGCGAGATTCGCCGAGCTCCGGGAGCGGTTTCCCTCCCTGGGCACAGCTCTTCTCCACGGCCGCCTTCCAAACGGTGAGAAGGAAAAGGTCATGGACGACTTCCAGCGGGGGGACATTTCCCTTCTCGTATCAACCACCGTCGTGGAGGTGGGGGTTGACGTGCCGGAGGCCACCATCATGGTGGTGGAGGATGCCGTCCGGTTCGGCCTGTCTCAGCTCCACCAGCTTCGAGGAAGGGTGGGGCGGGGGACCGGCGAATCATGGTGCTTCCTCATATGCGCGCCCTCCGCACCGGAGGCGAGAGAACGGATCGAAGCGTTCTGCGCCACTTCCGACGGGTTTGCCGTCGCCGAGGCTGACCTTAGGCTCCGGGGGCCCGGCGAGGTGTGCGGTGTCCGCCAGTCGGGCGTCACGGACTTCCACGTGGCGGACCTGATCAAGGACAGGGACATTCTTGAAACCGCAAGAAAAGAGGCCTTCCGACTGGTGGAGAATGACCCCGGACTCCACTCGTGCCCGAAACTGAAGGACCGCCTGTATACCGTGCTGGGGAGGTCGCTGAACCTTGTGGAAACGGCGTGACGGAAACCTGCCGGAAGGAAAAAAAACGGGAGGTGCAGATCTCGAAGGGTATCTTCTGAACCTCCTCTCCAGGGGAGTTCTGCCGACGGCGAAGGTAAGAGAAAAGCTCGCCGCTGGGGGAGCGTCTCCGGAAGAAATCGACGACCTCGTGCTTCGCTTCAGTGAGGCAGGCTATCTGGACGATGCCGCTTACGCCGTCCTGTTCGCCGATTCCCACCAGGACTGGGGGCCTCTCCGCCTGAGGGACGAACTGAGGAGGAGAGGGGTAGACTCTTCCTACATCCGCGATGCTCTTTCGGACATCGACGAGGAGGCAAGAGCGAACGCCCTCGCGGAGGAGCTGGCTTCAAGAGGACTGGAGCCGGAAAAGATCGTCGGGCGCCTTCTTCGGCGCGGTTTTTCCTTCTCCGTCTGCAGAAAGGTTACCGAAAGGGCTTGTGAGGGTGAAGGCTGACCGTTAAAATAACATAAAGAGCGGAAAACGGGAGACGTCTGTTTTCCCCCTTGTCAGTACCTTGAAAATAAAATTGAGGAGTGATTACAGCACCATGAATTTTTTGACAGCAATGGTCGCAATTGTCGTGGGAATAGCCGCCGGAACAGGGGCGGGATTCCTTCTTTCCAAGACCCTCGGGGCCCGGAACCTTGAAAGCGCAAAGGCTCAGGCCAGGAATATCCTGAAAGAGGCCCAGGCGGCGGCGGAGCAGAGCAAGCGGGAAAAGCTCACCGAGGCCAAGGAAGAGATCTTCAGGCTCCGGCAGGAGATCGAGAAGGAAGGCAAGGAACGCCGCAACGAACTCCAGAGGGCCGAACGCCGGCTGGAACAGAAGGAGGAAAACCTTGACCGCAAGCTCGACCGGGTGGCCCACCGGGAGGAAGAGCTCAAGGGAAGGCAGGATGAGCTGGAAGCCCGCCTGCTCGAAGTCGAGGAGACGAAGCGGAAACAGGTGGAACGCCTCGAGGAAATCGCCGGGATGACCAGGGAAATTGCCCGGGATCTTCTTCTCAAGCAGACCGAGGAAGATGCCCAGCACATCCTTGGGCTCAGGCTCAAGGAGCTTGAGGAGAAGGCAAAACGGGAGGCCGAAAGAAAGGCCCGGGAAATCATCGTCACCGCCGTGCAGCGTTGCGCCGTGGAACACACTTCCGAGGCGGCGGTGAGCGTCGTCCATCTTCCCTCCGACGAAATGAAGGGAAGAATCATAGGCAGGGAAGGACGGAACATCCGGACCTTCGAGACCCTCGCGGGCGTTGACCTCATCGTGGACGACACACCGGAGGCGGTTACCCTCAGCAGTTTCGATCCCGTCCGCAGGGAAATCGCGAGACTCTCCCTCGAGCGTCTCGTGACCGACGGCAGGATTCACCCTGCCCGCATCGAGGAACTCATCGAAAAGGCAACCAAGGACGTGGAAGAACAGGTTGTGGAAGCAGGCGAGAGCGCCCTGCTCGAAACGGGAATCAAGAACATGCATTCCGAGCTCATCCATACTCTCGGACAGCTCAAGTTCAGGTTTAGTTACGGACAAAATGCGCTCCAGCACAGCCTCGAGGTCGCCTACATTTCTGGCATGATCGCCGCTGAGCTGGGGATTGACGAGGAAATCGCCCGCCGCGCCGGACTGCTGCACGATCTCGGCAAGGCGGTGGATCATCAGATTGAGGGGCCCCATGCCCTCATAGGGGCGGACCTCGCCAGACGGTACAACGAAACGCCCGAAATAGTGAACGCAATCGCCTCCCACCACGAAGACCAGGAGGCGAAGAGCATCTACGACGTCATTGTGGCGGCCGCGGACGCGGTCAGCGCGTCCCGCCCCGGGGCCCGCAGGGAAAGCCTCGATGCCTACGTCAAGCGCCTTGAAAAGCTCGAAGAGCTGGCCAAGAGCTTCAACGGCGTCAGCAAGGCCTATGCGATCCAGGCGGGCAGGGAGATCCGGGTAGTGGTATCCCCGAATATCTCCGACGACGGCGTGGTACACAAGATAGCCTTCGACATCGCCCGGAAGATCGAGGAGGAAATGAAGTATCCCGGCCAGATCAAGGTCACCGTCACACGGGAGACCCGGGCCACGGATTACGCGAAATAGGCGAAAAATGAAGATACTCTTCATCGGGGACATCATGGGAAGTCCCGGGCGCAAGGCTGTCGCCGCGGTACTTCCCCTCCTCCGGGAGCGGTGCGGCGGTTTCGACTTCGTTCTCGCCAACTGCGAGAACGCCGCCGCCGGGAAAGGAATCACCAGGAAAATCGCCGACGAACTCTTCGGCCTCGGGATCGACGGCATGACCTCGGGGAACCACATATGGGACAGACCGGAAGGGGTTGCCGTCCTGGAGGCGGAACCCCGGATCATCCGTCCGGCGAACTACCCGGACGAATGTCCGGGACAGGGAATGACGGTGCTGGAGAAAAACGGCAGGCGTCTCGCCATAGCCAATCTCCAGGGAAGGGTTTTCATGCCCCCCATCGACTGTCCCTTCCGGAAGGCGGACGTTCTTCTCACCGCTGCGGGAGAGGTTCCCTTTTTCCTCGATTTCCACGCGGAGGCCACATCGGAAAAGAAGGCGCTGGCCCATTACCTCGACGGCCGGGCCGCGGTGGTGATCGGAACCCATACCCATGTACAGACCGCCGACGAGGAAATACTTCCCGGCGGCACGGCCTGCATCACCGATGCCGGGATGACCGGAGGACACAGAAGTTCCATCGGAATGAAGATGGAGGGAGTGCTTCCCAAGTTTCTTACCGGCATGCCTTCCAGGTTCGAAGTCTCGGGAGAAGGGCTCGCCCTGAACGGGGTGACCGTCACCCTGGACGACGAGACGGGGCTGGCCGTGGACATTCTCAGAATCAACGAAAAACTTTCCCACTGACAAAAAGCTGCGAGGGAGGCATCCCCTGCAGCTTTTTTGTTTCAGCAGATCCTGGGAAGAATCTCCCCCCAGGGCATGTCCACCAGCCGTTCGCCCCCGATGGAGGTCTTCATGGAGACCATCCCCTTCGGCTCGGCGGAGGAGACACGACCGATGACGGCGGCGTCCGCGCAGAGAGGCGACTGCCTGAGGATCCGCAGGGCCTCTTCAGCGTCGGAAGGAGCCACCGCAAGGGCGGCGCATCCTTCGCACGCCATGTAGAGGGGGTCGAAGCCGAGAACATCGCACAGGGACTGAACCTGGAAGCTCACCGGAATGGAATTCTCGTCAAGGGAGAAATGGAGCCCCGTGGCCTCAGCCCACTCGCAGAGCACCGTTCCCAGGCCGCCCCTGGTGCAGTCCCTCATGCAGCGGAGCCCTTCGAGGTGCAGAAGGGGACTCAGGGCGGGCCACAGGGGAGCGCAGTCGCTCAGCAGACCCTCCACGGGAAGGTTGAACCGGGCGGACGCGATGGCCGCTCCGTGCCGTCCGACGGACGTGGTGACGAGAAGAGTGTCCCCCTCCAGGATGCCGGCCATGGAGAGCGTCCGGGGCGTCCTGATCTGCCCGAAGGCGCAGCCCGTGATGACCATTCCTTCCACCGCCCCGGAGGGGACCACCTTGGTGTCCCCGGCGGCGAGGGTCATGCCGAGGGTGGCGCAGGTCGAGGCGGCGCTCTCCATGCAGGAGGCGACCTCTTCCTGGGAAATCCCCTCCTCGAGGACGAGGCTGATGCCGAGAAAATCCGGGCTCGCGCCCCGGACGGCCAGATCGTTGGCGCAGCCGCAGACGCACAGGTGACCGATGTCGCCGCCCGGAAATCTGCGGGGCGACACGGTAAAGCCGTCCATCGTCATGGCGTAGCCTCCGGGAAGAAGGGCCGCATCCTCCATCTCCGGGCCGATGCCCCGTTTGCGGAAGGACTCGAGCAGGCGGGAGACGAGCTCCGCGCTCTGTCGCCCGCCGCTTCCGTGCCCCAGGGTGATTGTTGTGTCGTTCATGACTTGTCTCCTTTGAAATACCGGAAATAGGCACCGCAGGTCCCCTCGCCGGACACCATGCAGGGGCCGGCGGGTGACACGGGGGTGCATGCCGAGCGGAACAGGGGGCATTCCGGCGGGGTGATCTTTCCAGTCAGCACATCGCCGCAGCGGCAGCCTGCCGGCGGCGTTCCCGGCAGGAGAGTAATGCCGAACCGCTTTTCCGCGTCGAAGGATTCGTACGTCTTTCTCAGGGCCAGTCCGGAGTCCGGAATGGTGCCTATCCCCCTCCAGGTGGCGTCCCGGTGTTCGAAGACCTCTTCGAGCAGTCCGAGGGCCTTCGGGTTTCCTCCCTTTTTCACGGCTTTCCCATATACCGAGCGGAGGGCGGGAGTGCCCTGCTCGTGCTGTCTCACGATTTCCGCAAGGCCAAGAAGAATCTGCTCCGGCTCGAAACCCGCAATCACCCCGGGAAGTCCGTACTTTTCGGGCAGAAAACGGAAGGGATCGTGCCCAAGGATGACGCACACGTGGCCGGGCAGAAGAAATCCCGAGAGCCGCAGGTCCGGGTCGGCGGCAAGAAGCTCCACTGCCGGCGGGGTCCGCTTGTGAAACGAGAGCACCGAGAGATTGGAGGTGCCTCTCCGGGCCGCCTCCGCCACGAGGGCAGCCGTGGACGGGGCGGTGGTTTCGAAGCCGACGCCGAGGAAGACCACTTCCCGGGACCTGTACTCTTCGGCGAGGGTCAGTACTTCCATGGCGCTTGTGACCACCCTGGCGTCAAGTCCCCTGGACCGCTTCGACGCAAGAGAGCCTCCATCGCAGGGAACCTTGAACATGTCGCCGTAGGCGGCCACCACGGCCCCCCGGTCCAGAAGAGAGATGGCGGCTTCGATCTCCCCCTGGTCGGTGACGCACACCGGACATCCCGGCCCGGAAACCAGCCGAAGCGTTGGAGGAAGAACGGACCTGATCCCGGATCGGAAGACGGAAACCGTATGGGTTCCGCAGACTTCCATCACCGAAAGGGGTGTCCTGGAGAGCTTGCCCAGCAGCTCTGCGGCGGAAGGGGCGTCAATGGGCATAGGGTTCTCCCGCGAGGGCCCGCAGTTCGTCCCAGAGGTCCTTCAGTTCTTCCGAGTCCTCCGGGGAGAGCTTTTCTATGGCGAATCCGGCGTGAACGAGGACCGTATCGCCCGGAACGACATCATCCACGAGATCGGTGCGGATTTCTGTCCGGACGGCGCCTGCGGCGGCAAGGGCCCGGTTCTCTCCGAGAATTTTTTCGATGGTGTGGGGAACGGCAAGACACATGAGAACTCCTCCTTTTCCGTGTTATTGTACTCCAGAATGACCTGAGAATGAAGAAAATTTCCTTCCACGGATTGGAAAGATCGAAGGAGGGTGGTATAATATGCTCCAATTATTCTATATTAAGAAAATAAACGGAATAGTGAAAGGCGGGTGATGCCGGGGACAGAGCGGGATTGGAAAGTAGCGGCTTGTTCCGATATCTGATCACAGACAACGAAGGAGGGGTATGAGAAAAATGGCACAGGAAGCCCATAGGGAACATTGGGGAAGCAGAATCGGATTTATACTGGCGGCTGCCGGATCGGCGGTCGGACTCGGAAATATATGGCGTTTCCCGTACATAACCGGAAAGTATGGCGGAGCGGCATTCGTTCTTGTGTACCTCGCCATTATCTTCATCATCGGCTTCTCCGTCATGCTCGCCGAGATGGCCATAGGAAGGAAGGCCCAGCTCAACGCCGTCGGCTCCTTCGAGAAACTCAGGGGCGGCGCATGGGTCATCGTCGGCTGGATGGGAGTTACCGCCGGGTTTATGATCCTGTCTTTTTATGGTGTCATCGGCGGCTGGACCATCAAGTACTTCTTCCGGTCCTTCACCGGCCTGATGGGAGACGCCGCAGCGGGCAAGGCGGGCGACGTCTTCGGAGCCTTTGTCTCCAACACCCCTCAGGTGATCATCTACCAGGCGATTTTCATGCTCATCACCGTCTGGGTGGTCTACAAGGGCATCGGCGAAGGCATCGAGAAATACTGCAAGATCCTCATGCCGGCCCTTTTCGTCATTCTGCTCATCCTCATCGTCCGTTCCGTGACCCTCGAGGGTGCGGGCAAGGGGCTGGAGTTCTACCTCAAACCTGATTTTTCAAAGCTCACAGGCGAGTCCATCGCTGCCGCCCTCGGGCAGGCCTTTTTCTCCCTCTCCCTGGGAATGGGGTGCATGATCACCTACGGCAGCTACGTGGACAAACAGACCGCTCTTCCCGGAGCGGCGATCCAGGTCTGCGTCATCGATACCTTGGTGGCCATCCTTGCGGGACTCGC